>CAIZGQ010000776.1 GCA_903932565.1 uncultured Hyphomicrobiales bacterium | reverse complement strand
GGGCTGATCTGCGTGCCCGAACTGTGGATCTTGGACCAAAGCAAGTCACGATTGCGCGCCGCCTGCTTGGCATCGATATGCGGATTGGCGTGCCAGTGCACAGCTACAATGGCGTTTCGCTATCTCTGACTGGCGGGTCTGACTCTCCCGAGTCTGCTGCGACCGGGGCTGCTGCAACTTGGCGTGTGACGCTTTTGCATCGCGATCCGGATCTCAGCGTGCCCTTGGCTGAGGCGCAGGACGATTCCGATGTGATTGCCGACTGGCGAGCGTGGTCAAAGTTCTTCGGTCTTCCGGCTCTCGTGGAATTGGAGCCCGGCCGCTTTCAGGCCAGCCTCGACTCACGTCCCATATCTGGATCGCCGCGCACCACATGTCGTCGTCGTGGTGCCATGATGACCAAGCGCCGCGCCCGTTTCTTGCTGCGCCGTCGCATGGGCGACAAAGCCAGATGCTCGCAGAGCCATGCGGGCGAACGCGAAATCATTGCCAGAAATTGACCAGCGATCAGGCCGGGACCAGAAGCCCCGCCTGAACCAGCGCATCAATCGAGAGCCCCGCAAACAGGATCAACCCTGCATTGCGGTTGGACCGGAAAAGTCGCAGTGCAACGGCCGGGTTTTGCGCATCGATGTTTCGCACTTGCCAGGTGAGGTGAAGGGCATAGGCCAGCAAGCCAAGATGCGCGGCAATGCCACCGCCCGCCCCAACGATTGCCGCCAGCGCCAGGCATAACGTTCCCAAATAGAGCACGCCGACGCCATTGCGCACGTGAGCCCCAAACAGCCGCGCGGTTGAGCGCACGCCGATGACGGCATCGTCACGCGCGTCCTGCAACGCGTAGATTGTGTCGTAGCCAATCGTCCAGAGGATCGCCGAGCCGTAGAGCGCAAACGCGGGCCAGCTGAGCGATCCGAAGGACGCGACCCAGCCCATCAGGCCGCCATAGGCGAAGGCAAGGCCGAGCACGGCCTGCGGCCAGGAGGTGATCCGCTTCATATAGGGGTAGATCGCCACCGGCAGCAGCGACACGAGGCCGGTGACGATGGCCACGCTGTTCAGCGAAAACAGCACGCACGCGCCAACAAGCGCTTGGGCCACCACGAAAATCTTGGCCGCGCGGGGCGATACAGCGCCGGTCGCCAGCGGCCGATTGCGGGTGCGCTCCACCTGCGCGTCGATCTTGCGGTCGATGAGATCGTTGTAAGTGGACCCTGCGCCACGCATGGCGATGGCACCGACCAGGAACAGCGCCAAATGCAGGACGTTTGGGGCGCGATGCCCGGCAATGCCCGCCAGCGCCGCCGATTGCCAGCACGGCAACAGCAGAAGCCACCAGCCGATTGGCCGGTCAATGCGGGCAAGCTGGATAAATGGCCGCCACGCGGCAGGGGCGAGTCGCACAGCCAGATAGGGCACCGCATCCGGCAGGCCGCTCAGGCTTGCCGCGGATGAGGGACCCGGCTCGATCACAGGGGGCCGGCGGGAAGCCGTTGAGCTGCCGGTGGCGCGCCGGGCCCGCCGCCAAGCGCCTGCTGTTTCTTGGCCCGCTCGACCTGTGCGGCAAGGGCACAGGCTTGCTTGCCGACGCCGACATCGCGGGCTGTACCGGTCTTCACATTCTCGATGACGTCATCGGGGATGCCGCACCATTCCTTGTTCTTGATCATGTAGGATTCAAATTCCTTCTCGGCTGCGACGAGCGAGCGGAATTTTGGGCAGGCGGCGACAGGATCGAGCTTGCCCTTGCTGGCCTTGGCCAACGCATTGAGCTGATCGATTTGCGCGATGCGTTTTTGTGACAGCTTGTTGATGTCACCCTGGCAGTCGATGCCGGATGGCGCAGCCGCCTGTGGCGGCGGCGGAGCCGCAGCGCCGGGCATCTGCACGCCGCCCCCCTGCATCAAGCCGCCCGGACCCGCTGGTGTGAAGCCACCGGGCGCGCCGGTGCTCGGCCCGCCGCCGATGGGTGGCAACCCAAGGCTTTGGGCAAAAGCTGCTAAGCTGGTCAAAAGGACGCCGCCGCTCAGGGCAACAGACAGCCCCAGCGCGAGTGCCAAAGGTGCGAAGCGCCGCGGCAGAGGCCTTGGGCTCCCGCAGGGCGCGCATCGGTCGGACATTTGGGCAATTCCTTTGGCGGTCTCAGCATTCAGCGATCGCTTTTAGCAATTTTGACCCGGCAGGAGCAACTGCCTGGGCCCTCGTTGCTGCCATGCCGCGCCAACACGGCACGAACGTGACGGTCAACGCAGCATTCGACATTGCGTGCGACGCTTGGCCCGGTCCAAATCAGCGGCTAAGGCTGGGGTCGGTTTGTACAACGCCCAGCCCCCCCCCCACGACGGAGTCCTGCTTGTCCCGTTACGATTTCGACTTGCCGCGGCTCTATGTGGAGGCATCCCTAACAGCGGGCCAGATGCTCGATCTTTCAAAAGATCAGGCAAACTACATTGGCAACGTCCTGCGCCTGCGCGATGGCGATGAGGTGCTTGTGTTCAACGGCAGCGATGGCGAATGGCTGGCGCAGATTGGTGGCGCAAAACGCAGCCTCTCGCTCGCGCTGGATCGGCAAACCCGGCCACAGGAGCAGGGGCCTGACGTGGACTACATCTTCGCGCCGCTCAAGCACGCGCGCCTTGATTACATGGTGCAGAAGGCCGTCGAGATGGGCGCCCGACGTCTGCGCCCTGTCATCACGCGCCGCACGCAGGCCACGCGCATCAATCTGGAGCGCATGCGGGCCAACGCCATCGAGGCTGCCGAGCAGTGCGGCATTCTCCATATCGCGGAGGTCTGCGCCGAGGAAAAGCTCGTGCGCATGCTCTCGGCCTGGTCGGCGGACCGCGTTCTGATCGTCTGCGACGAGGATGCGCCGGTCGCCAACCCATTGCATGCGTTGGCACCGGTCCAACTGCAGGGCAAGCCCGTCGCTGTTCTCATTGGCCCGGAAGGCGGCTTTGACCCGGGCGAGCGGGACATGATCCAACAGTTGCCGCATGTTTTGATCCTGTCGCTGGGCCCGCGGATCCTGCGCGCTGACACGGCGGCTGTTGCAGCCCTGGCCATTGTGCAGGCGACGCTGGGCGACTGGCGGCAGTGAGGTTTTGTCCTTGCAAAACCGCTCCTGGGACATTCGGAGGACGCAGTGCTCGCCACCAGCACCACGATGCTGCCACGTTCGTCTCGTTTTTGATGCTTTGGGCGCTGGGTTTGTTTGAAGCCGACAGGTCTTCATACCTGCGGCCAGGAGGTCAAAACCAATGGGCACGATATGAGGCAGAGCTTGCTGATGGTTTTGGGTTCAGGACTTTGGGGATTGGCGCTGGGCCTTTCAGCCGCGGCTGCGCCCGCGTCCGAACCGGCGTCTCTCCAAACGGCGAAATTCAAATCTGCGCCAGACCTTGTGGAGTTGGCGGGTGCGGACGGGCCGTGTGCGCCTGAGGGAGCTGGCGCTGTTTCCGTGCAAGGAAACCCCTTCGCAACCGGGCTCAGGCGCGAGACCTGCACGCAGATCGGCGGGCATATCCGCGTTGAACACGGTGGGCCAACGTCCCCGTTCGATTTTGGACCCCGGCGTTCAGCGCCTTTGACACCGCTTCTTCAAGGCACAGGCACGGGCACAGATATGGGCGAGGCGGGAGCACGACCGGCCCACTTGCGGCTTGAGCGGGCGCCTCGCTAGCAGGGATCCTTGGTTCTGGGGGTTCGACTAAAATATAATGCAATAGATTTAGGCATGTTCAATATTTAGTCATTTAAGCCAAAGTTGACGGGACTTGCACCGAGTCTGCAGTAATTACGCTGAGTTTTGCCGTTAAAATCTTAGCATTGCGCGGATTCCAACCGGTAACCCGTTAAAAGGCGCATCAGGGCCCAAGATCCACGCTGGCGAAGTCGACACTAGATTGCCCATTAAGCGTCCAATTGACGCGACCCTGTGCAGGCCGCCCTATTTTTGCACTGCACAAAAATTCAGATTGGGACCATGTTCAATCTTGTTTCGCGTTGAAACTGGAGATCGTGCAATGGGACAACTCCAGAAAGTCATAGTTGTGGATGCGACGGCTGACCGTCGCCACATGAATGCTGAACTGCTGACAGAATGCGGCCTGTGCGTCATCGCGGCAGAATCTGCTGAAGACGCTTTGAACTATATCGAAGAACATAGCTCCGAGGTTGCGGCCCTTTTCACGGACATGACGGTCGATCGCGCTTTCGATGGCGCGATCTTGGCGCGGGCGGTCTGCGAGGCTTGGCCGGAGATCGAAGTCATCATGACATCGGGGGCCCAATGCGCCGAGCTGCCCCGGGCCTCGCGCTTTCTCCCCAAGCCGTGGGATTTCCCGCATATGCTGACACAGCTCGAGGGCATCATCCGAAACTCGGGCCAATCGCATTGATGTGACCATCCGGCCGCGCTGCGGACGTCGGTCAGGTTGGCGCAAAGGATCCTTGGCATCAGAGTCGCGCTCTCCGCATTTTGCTGATATTGAGCATAAGTGCAGGTGCCGGTGCAGGATCAGAGGCGCGCGTGATTTCTCCACCTCTTCCTTCGCTTTGCGGATTGGCGCCTCAAGAAATTGCGCCGCAATCACTTGCGTCCCCCCAGCCGGCACCCGCCGTGCGATCGACCTTTCCGCCGCTGCCACTCCGAGAAACCCTTGCGGCATCTGTGCCGTTCGAGCCTGCCATGCGGCCACGTCTCAACGGCTTTGCCCATCTGCCGCCATCCGCCCCGGGCATGGTGATTGGTCTGTTTGGTGGCACCTTCAACCCGCCGCATATGGGTCATGCCGGGGCCAGCCTGATTGCGTTGCGCCGCCTTGGTCTGGATTCCGTCTGGTGGGTGGTGACCCCCGGCAACCCGCTCAAAGAAAATTCCGGCCTGCCGTCCCTGGCCATGCGTATGGCGTCTGCCCGCGCCATGATCCCGGACCCACGGATCGTCATCACCGGTTTTGAGGCGGAGATCGGCGCGCGCTACACGTTCGACACGATCTCCTATCTGCGCCGCCGTTGCCCGGGTGTCCGGTTTGTCTGGATCATGGGCGCTGACAACCTTGCCTCATTCCATCGCTGGCAACACTGGAAGGAAATCGCCGATCTCGTCAGCATCGCCGTCGTGGATCGGCCGGGATCGACCCTCAAGGCCACGCATTCAACCGCTGGCCACTGGCTGCGGCCGCGCCGGGTGCAGGAGTTTGCAGCGCGCGCCGGGGTCCGGTCGGAGCGCCCGTGCTTCGTCTTTCTGCACGGTCCTCGCTCTGAACTTTCCTCAACGGCACTGCGCTCTGCAGGGCACGGTCTGGCAACATTTCAAACACCTGGTTGAAACGGCGTCGAATCAGGGCCATTCTAAAAGCGCTCGTGGAGATTTGGCTCTTCGGGTCAGAGGATAAAGCACTGACACCTACAATGATGACCGAAGCGGCCACCGGCCCGCTTCCCCCGACGAAGGGCACGAACGAGCCCGACATCGGTAGCCTGGTGCGGACAGTCTTGAATAGCCTTGACGACGCCAAAGCTGAAGACGTCGTCACGGTTGATTTACAAGGCAAAACGTCTGTCGCTGATGTGATGGTGATCGCGACTGGCCGATCCAGCACCCATGTGGGTGCTATCGCCGACCGTATCATCCGTAGTCTGAAAGAGGATGGTCGAACGCCCCGCGTCGAGGGAATGCCCCACAATGATTGGGTGTTGATCGATGCCGGTGACGTGCTCGCCCATATTTTCAGGCCGGATGTCCGCCACTTCTACAACTTGGAAAAGATGTGGGGCGGGGATCGGCCGGACGAGAAGTCGACACCATTGCGCGCTGGCTGACAGCGCGTCTCAGACAGCTCTGGACCTGAGGGCGTAGCCCATGCGCCTTCTGCTGGTTGCTGTCGGCCGAATGAAATCAGGCCCGGAACGTGAACTTGTGTCCCGCTACATGGAGCGGGCAATTGCCCTCGGCCGCTCGCTCGGCATCCCGGATATCGCGCTGCGCGAACTTGAAGAAAGCCGCGCCCGCCGCCCGGAGGATCGGAAATCCGAGGAAGCCAAGGCGATCCTCGCGCTTGTTCCCCCCGGCGCGCGTCTCCTGCTTTGTGATGAACGGGGCAAGTCCATGTCCAGCGAGGTTTTCGCACAGGACATTGCCCGCGCCCGGGATGGCGGGGCACCAGCCGTCGTTCTGGTGATTGGGGGAGCGGATGGATTGGACCCCGCCCTGCATGGGCGGGCTGATGTCTCGCTCGCATTCGGGGCAATGACCTGGCCGCATCAGCTTGTGCGGATTATGGCGGCGGAACAGGTTTATCGCGCCCTGACGATCCTTTCCGGTCACCCCTATCACCGGGTGTGACGGATTGGGGTGCAGCGATCAGGATTGCGTCTGGGATTGCTGCTGGCTCGCGGCGGCTTTCGCTGGCTCACGCAGCATAATCTTTGACGTCATGGTCTCGGCCGCAAAGCTTGAGGGGGCACACCGCACCGCCCGCGCGCCCAGTGCATCAAGACCGATGGCGACCCGCAAATGCGATTCCTGCGGACAAAGATCGAGTGTCGCGTCAAAGCCAACCCAGCCGATCTCGCCCGTATGGGCCTCCATCCAGCCGTGGGGAATCGCTGCGCCGTCCTCAATCAAATAGCCGGACACATAACGCGCCGGAATTTCCAGATGCCGTGCCAAGGCAATCAACACGTGGGACGTGTCGGCTGCGTTTGCGGACTTTGCCGCGAAAGCTGCTGCCGCTGTGGAATCTTCCCCATCAAGGTTGACCTTGAGACGTTCATGCACCGCCCCCATGAGGTCGTGCATGATTTCAAGTTTGTCCTTTGGCTTTGGCACAATCTTCAACGCAAAGGCACGCAGGTCCGGATCCGTTGCACTTGCCGGCGTGTCGCGCAGATAGAGCTCAGGAACGAAGCGCTCCACCGATTGGCGTACGACGCCAGCCATGTCGGTTGTGAACACCAGCCCATCGATACTGATTGTCAGCGATTCGAGCGGGCCATCGGCATCGCAGGTGTGGGTTAAATTGCCGAAGGCATCGTCCCCATTGGACAAACGGCAATCCACATCCGTTCTGATGTGCCAATGGCCGATGTGCTGGGCCTCGTGATCGCGTGGCGTGATGCGCAGCGATTGCAGCACGGAGCGCACCGGACGATCCCAGGAGAAATGCAGATCGTGGCGAAGGCGAATGCGCATCAGGGCAGGCTCAGGTCAGGAGATATTGTTCGGCGATGATGGTGCCGAGACGATTGTTGTTATCGAGAAAACTTTCCGTGAATTCATGCAGGCCCGTGTCGAAGATATCTTTCATCGACGTTGCCTCGAGCCCAGACAGAACCGAGCGGGCGTGGCGCTGGGCCGGCCCCTGTCGACCATAGGCATTGCCGATTTCATCCAGAAACTGAACGATATTTTCGTAACAGGACACAAAGGATCGCGGCATGGCGCGTTTCAGGATCAGGAAATCGGCCACAAACCACGGCTTGACGCTTTCGCGATAAACCCAGTGATACGAGTTGAGCGCTGAGGCCGCCCGCAAAATGGCCGTCCACTGGAAATAATCCAGCGAGCCGCCGACAGCCTCTTC
>CAIZGQ010000775.1 GCA_903932565.1 uncultured Hyphomicrobiales bacterium | reverse complement strand
TTCTGCGGGTGCATGACGTGGCGCCCCACGTGGATGCCTTGAAAATGCGGGCGGCTATTCGCGGTGCCGGAGAACTTGCATGAGTGGATCAAAGATGAAATTGCCTGCAACAATTATCGTCGAGCATCTCGAGTTGCATGCCTTCCACGGCTATTACGTTCATGAGAGTTCGTTCGGACAGCATTTTGCAATCGACCTTGAACTGTCGGTGGATATTGCAAAATCTGCCGTGTCGGACCAGCTCACGGACGCGCTGAACTATGGCCTTGTGATCGCGTCCACACGCCGTCTATTTGTCGAAAAGCGCCACAAGCTTTTGGAAGCTGCTGCCTTCGCACTGGGGCAGGGCCTGTTGCAGGAATTTGCTGCGATTGATGCGATCCGCATCCGTGTCAAGAAGCTCGCGCCGCCTGTGCCGGAAAAGCTCGCTTATGCGGGAGTGGATGTGCATATGACGCGCGAGCACCTGGCACTTGCTGTCGAGAGCGCCGCAAAAGATGCGTGAAAGCTCAGTCGCTGGCATTGCACTTGGCGGCAATCAAGGCGATGTGGCGTCCGCCTTTGTGGCTGCGGTTGTCGCCCTGCGCGCCGCCGACAGGGTGATCCTGGGTGCGCGCTCGTCGGTTTATCGCACGCCAGCCTGGGGCCGCACCGATCAGCCGGACTTTTTGAATGCCGCCTTGCTTGTGACAACGACGTTGTGTGCACCTGATCTTCTCGCGCTTTGTTTGTCCATTGAACAGGCGCAAGGCCGCGATCGTGGCGCGCATGCGTTGCGCTGGGGGCCGCGCACGCTCGATCTCGATCTTATTTTCTTTGATGATCTTGTGTGCGACACGCCGCGATTGACATTGCCGCACCCGCAGGCGGTCAACCGCGCTTTTGTCTTGATGCCGCTGGCGGAAGTTGCGCCCGAATATCGCATGGGCGACGCATCGCTGGCGCATTTACGGGATGCCATCAGCGGCGATGGCATCCGAAAAGACCTCGACGCTACAGCCTTGTTTCAGAATGCCTAGCGCTCAGCGCGAACGATATCCTGCAGGCGTTCCTTTGTGTCGAGCAGGCGCTCAATCAAAACGTCTTCGATCTCGGCAAACCGATGGGAGGGCACGGGGACCGAGATCGCAATCCAGTTTCCTGTGGGGTCCTGCAGCGCGATGCCGGCCGCAGAAATGCCGAGCATATGCTCTTCGCGGTCGTAGGCGATCCCAACCTTTCGCACGTCCGCAAGGTCAGCCAGTAGGGCAGGCAGTGTCGTGCGTGTGTTGGGCGTGCGCGGTTCATAGGTTTGCCCAATCAGCCGCTCAACCGATCGATCATCCAGCGATGCCAGATAGGCTTTGCCGTTGGCGGTACAAACGAGCGGGAAGCTCTCACCAACCGCGGAAACTGTGCGCAGGCGTTGCGACCCCACCACCTGGTCGATGAACAGAAGCTGGTTCTTTTTCACGACCGCAAGATCGACCGTTTCACGCAGCTCGTTCGAAAGCTTGACGAGAAACGGCCGCACCATGGAAACGAAATCGGATCGCACCGAACCCGCGAGACGCAGAATGGCCGGCCCGAGCATGACCCGGCCGGTTGGCGAAGCCGACATCAAAAGCTTTTCCGATTGCAGGGCAGCCACGATGCGCTGCACGGTCGAGCGTGCAAGACCAACGCGCTGCGCAATCTGGCCAAGGCTGAGCCCAACAGCTTCGTCTTCCAGAGATCGGAGAATAGCGGCAGCCCGGGCAATAACCTGAACCTGATTCTTGTCTGGAGCGGCCACTTTTTCGGCAGCTTTTTCGATCGTTTTTTCAGAGAGCGTCGCGGTGTCGTTCATGATTGCCAGTTTTTTATGCGTCACAAACCTTGAACCGCCATGCGGGTAATTGCAAGACCACGATATGGTACGGCCGAGGCAATGCGTTGGCTATCCGACCATCCCCCTCGACTTGCCCCCAAGCCTGCTGCATCCTTGCGGCATGTACAAATCGGTCACCCGCGATATTCAAGTCACCGTGCTGCCGGAGTTTGTGCCGGAGCGATCCGACCCGTCCCTCGACCGCTGGTTCTGGGCCTATACGATTGAAATCCTCAATGCGGGGCAGCACATCGTGCAGCTCATGACGCGCCATTGGATCATCACGGATGGAAACGGGCGAAGCGAGGAAGTCCGCGGGCCCGGCGTCGTGGGCGAGCAGCCCTTGCTGAAGCCCGGTGAAAGTTTCCGCTACACGTCTGGTTGCCCGCTGACGACGTCATCGGGCATCATGGTGGGGACTTATCAGATGACCGACGAGGATGGCGCTGTTTTTGATGTCCAGATTCCGGTGTTCTCGCTGGACAGTCCAGCGACCAAGCGGGTCCTGAATTGACCCGGATCTTTTCAGCTTAAACGGGTGATCTTGTGCCTGCGCATGTGACCCATTCTGCCGATGACCGCACCAGCCTCGCCATTGAGATGATCGCGGACCTCGTCGCCTTCGATACGGAGAGTTCGAAGTCCAATCTTCCCATCATCGATTTCATTGAGGCTCATCTGGTGGCGCGAGATGTGCCCTTTGTGCGCGTGCCGAACGCAGGCGGCGACAAAGCGGCCGTGTTTGCCACGATTGGCCCGATGGTTGACGGCGGGATTGTCTTGTCGGGCCACACCGACGTTGTGCCCGTCACCGGGCAAGCATGGACCTCTGACCCATTCCGCCTGCGGCGCGAGGGGTCGCGGCTTTATGGTCGGGGCGCGTGTGACATGAAGGGTTTTGGCGGTATCGCGCTCGCCATGATCGACGAGTTCCGCGGCTACAATCTGAAAAAGCCCATCCACATTCTGCTGACGTATGACGAGGAGACGACGTGTCTCGGGCCGGTCGATACCATCGCCCGGTTTGGTCGCGACCTGCCGCGCCCTGCGGCAGTTATTGTTGGCGAGCCGACGCTGATGCAGGTGGCAGACGCCCATAAAGGTGTCGCTACCTATTGTACGACCATCATCGGCAAGGAGGCGCATTCATCCCTTCCCTCGCTGGGTGCCAATGCCATCGAAGCTGCCTGCGCGCTTGTCACAGAGATCTACCGTATCGGCTCTGGCTTTGAGGCGAACGCTGATCCTCAAGGCCGCTTCACCCCCAGCTGGTCAAGTGTCAGCGTGGGAAAGATCGAGGGTGGTACGGCGCGTAACATTCTGGCTCGCACGTGCGGCTTTCTTTGGGAATTCCGCAATCTGCCCGGCGTCGATGTGCGTGCCGCCATCACGCCATTCGAGGCTTATGTGCAATCGGTTGCGTTGCCAAAATTGCGGCTCAATGCGCCAGAGGCATCCATCACGACGGTGACAGAGATTGAAGTTCCCGCACTTGCACCAGAGCCTGGGTCTCTGGCGGAAAATCTGGGGTTCAAACTCACCCGCTCAAACCACACGATTGCCGTTCCGTTTGCGACCGAGGCTGGACGGTTTCAGGCGGCCCACATTCCAACGATCGTTTGTGGGCCGGGCAGCATCGATCAGGCGCACCAGCCCGATGAATGGATTGAGATCTCGCAGATTGAAGCCTGCATCGGCTTCATGCGCAGGCTCGCGCAAGAGCTTTGCTGACAACAGATCTCAGCGGCTGATGGAGCCCGTGCTCGTTGCATCCATTTGCGGCCAACGCCCCACTAGCGGACCGGCCCCAGCCACGCGATCGGACAAGAGTGCGACGCCAAGGGCATAACTTGTCGAATTGTTATAGCTCTTGATGGTCTTGAAATTCTTCGTCACCAGAAAGGCTGGCCCTTCGCGTCCCGCTGGCATGATCAGCGCGGCCTGACCTTCCGTTGGCATGGCTCCACCATCGGCACGTCGAACGCCTGAGGCCGCCCAACTGGCGAATGAATGGTATGTTGCAGGATCGCTGTTGGCGGCGAGTCCCCGCGGCAGAATGGCTTCGTAGCCCCAGATCCAGTCGCGCGTCCATCCATGGTGGGCCAGGTAATTGGCGGTCGAG
>CAIZGQ010000774.1 GCA_903932565.1 uncultured Hyphomicrobiales bacterium | reverse complement strand
ATCAGCTCAGGCAGGGCCAAGAGCAGATGAGCCTCAAGTTGAGTCCGCAGCGTTTCGACCCGCTTGGCCTCCAGATCCGTGTCTTTGGCGGCAACGTCAGCCGCAGCCCCAAACCCGGCGATCGCAGCGACATTTTCAGTGCCCCCGCGCTGGCCGCGCTCCTGTCCGCCACCGCGCATCGTTGGACCAAGGATATGGAGATCCTCATGACAAAGTGCGAGGGCCCCTGCGCCTTTGGGGCCGCCGAGCTTGTGGGCTGACAGAATAAAAGCGTCGGCATCGACAGCGAGGTCGTGCATCGGCAACCGGCCCGCGACCTGAACCGCGTCACACATCAAAAGCCCCCCGCGCGCATGGATCTGGCGGGCGGCCTCGGTCACCGGCTGCAGCACACCCGTCTCGTTGTTGGCAGCCTGCAGGGCCAGCATGGGCCGGGCGTCGGGATGCGCCGCAAGGGTCTCTGCCAGCGCTTCCAGATCGAGCCTCCCCGATGGGTTCAATGGGATTTCGAACACATTCTCCGCCGAAAAACGATGCCCCGCCAAAACACAAGGGTGCTCGCCAGCCCCGACCAACAAGATGTCACACCCAGCGCTTCGGCCGCGTGCCAATGTCGGCGTCAGGGCAAGGTTGGCCGCTTCCGTGCCGCCCGACGTAAATATCAGCGAGCGCGGCGACGTTCCCGCGAGAGCCGCGACCTGCCCCCGCGCCTTTTCAACGACGGCGCGCGCCTCGCGACCTTCGGCATGGATCGAGGATGGGTTTCCAACCATGCCAAAAGCAGCCGCCATCGCCTCACGCGCCTCTGGCCGCAACGGCGCTGTCGCGTTGTAATCAAAATAGAGGCGGGAGGCTGACGGCTCCAAACTTCAGTCCTTTGAGTTTCCAAACCGTGCATCGAAGGCATGGCATCCGTGGCACAACGACAGCCAAGCCGGCAGTCCAAGCGAGGCAGTCGTAGCAAGAGTGGCCGCTCGTCAAGCTTAAAATGCTTGCTTTTTGGCCCTGCCCTCATGCTAGAAGCGCTCAGATGGAAATTGTTGAAACCTCTTCCGATCTTTGGTCAGGCTCCAAACGCAGTCTCCACCCCATTGCATTTGAGTCTGGGTGCCGGGTCTCAGCATGTCAAGGAAGCCGCCGCGCTTCCGGCAGGCTCAAGCCCGTCCGCCCGGTCGCAAGGGCCTTCTTGTTTTCGCGTTCGATGACGCCTGCCGACCCGATCTGGTTGGACTGCAAATCCCGAACGCTGCATCCGGAGTTGAGATGCCCGAGGTCATTTTCACAGGTCCCGCTGGTCGCCTTGAAGGGCGCTTCCATCCCTCCAAACAGCGCGGTGCGCCGATCGCGGTCATTCTTCATCCGCATCCGCAGTTTGGCGGGACGATGAACAATCAGATCGTTTACAATATGTATTAAGCGTTCGCAGAGCGCGGTTTTTCGGTTCTGCGCTTCAATTTCCGCGGCGTTGGCCGCAGTCAGGGTTCGTTTGACCATGGCCAGGGCGAGCTGTCGGATGCAGCTGCCGCGCTCGATTGGGTGCAGAGCATCAATCCTGAGGCGCGCGCGTGCTGGATCGCTGGCGTCTCGTTCGGCTCATGGATTGGCATGCAATTGCTGATGCGTCGCCCGGAGATCGAAGGCTTTATTTCGATTGCGCCGCCAGCCAACCGCTTTGACTTCACCTTCCTGGCCCCCTGCCCCTCCTCCGGCCTGTTCGTGCATGGCGATCAGGATCGCGTGGCGCCAATCAAGGAAGTCATGGCGCTGATCGAAAAGCTGAAAACGCAGCGCGGCATTCAGATTGAGCACGCTGTCATCAAGGGTGCGAACCACTTCTTTGAGAATTGCGTGGATGATTTGATCATCGAAGTGGGTGCTTATCTGGATCGGCGGCTCGACAACCCGCCGCTCCTGCCGACTCCGGCCCGTTCAAAAGCCGCGTCTTGAGGTCAACGAGCACGCGGATGGAACCCCATCCGCGTGAAGGAAAAATCTGCGCGAAATTGCGGATATTCCAGCGCGGCTGAAGCGACCGTGGTCGCCTTAAGCGGACGCCTGCTGCCCGCTTGTGGGTGATGAAAGTTGGCGTGTGGGGATTTTTGCAAATACATGCCGGACCCCGCCGCATGTCGGTACTGGGACGCCCGTCGTTGCCGGGTACGTGAGCGGCAAGCCATGGAGATGGCGCACAGCGAGATAGGCGAAAGCCTGCGCCTCCATGAAATCGACCGACCAGCCCAGCGCATCGGCACTTTGGACGCGCGCGGGCGTTAACCTGGCAAGATTTTCCATCAGGAACAAATTTTTCGCGCCACCTCCGCACGCAATGATATTTGCGAGCGGGCCATGGGGTGCCAACGCCATCACAATGGACTGCGCCGTAAAGGCGACGAGCGTCGCAAGGGCGTCTTCGGTGCGCAAATGCATCACCGGCTGCAAAGAAAACGCATTGCGATCGAGGGATTTTGGGAGAGGCAAGGCAAAGTAGTTGTGCGAGAGAAGCTCCGCCAACACGGCGTCGTTAACGTCGCCATGCCGCGCCAGTATGCCGCCTGCGTCCATGAGACGACCCGTGCGCAGGAGCATCAAGTCATCAAGAAGCGCGTTTCCGGGGCCTGTGTCGCCGGCAATCAGCTCGTCGCTCGCAGATTGCAGGATTGAGGCGTTTGCCACGCCCCCAATATTGACGACCGCCACGGTGCCAGACAGGCCCGCAGCCGTGATCAATGCGCGATGGAAAATGGGCACCAGTGGCGCGCCCTGTCCGCCGGCCGCGACATCTGCGGCGCGAAAATCATCAATCACGTCGATGCCGGTTGCGTCAGCAAGGGCACGTCCGTCTCCGATTTGAACGGTCAGCCTCTGGTCCGGCCTGTGCAGGACTGTTTGGCCGTGGAAGCCGATGAGATCCACATTTTGAGCGCTGAGCCCCGATTGGCGAAGCAAGTTTGCAACGGCCTGCACGTGGCGTTCTGTGACGAGGTCCTCGGCCTGCGCCAAGATTCCCGGTCGCGCGGTCCGGTCTGTCAGGGTCGCCGCGTCTGCCAACGCAGACCGCAACATGGTCCGGTCTGCGGCGGAATAGCTGAGAAAGCAGGTCGCGCCGGGTTTGAGCTGTGCGTCACCGTCTGTCTGAAGAATCGCCGCGTCCACCCCATCCATTGAGGTGCCTGACATCAGGCCGATGACGGTCAATACAGGGCGGATCGCCATCTTGTTTCATCCGTTTGAGATCGCCTTGACGCGAAACGTGGCCTGGATGAGCCATGACGAAGCTTATCACGCCAAATGGAAACCTGAAGTGAATGCGGACGAAGCGACCGGAAACCTCACGTGTGTCGCGATGGTCCCGCCGTCCGCGGTTGCACGTCGCGTGAGGACCCCCTAAAAACCGCTTCAATCAAGGGCACCCCATGACAAGCGCAGATTTCAAACCCAAATCCGACTTTCTCGCCACGCTGATTGAGCGCGGCTACCTGCACCAATGTTCCGACCTCTCAGGTCTGGATGAAAAGGCATTTGCCGGCGAGATCGTCGCCTATATCGGGTTTGACTGCACGGCCTCCTCTTTGCACGTCGGATCGCTTCTGCCGATCATGATGCTGCGCTGGCTGCAGAAAACCGGTGGCAAGCCTATTGCTTTGATGGGCGGCGGCACGACCCGCGTGGGCGATCCATCGGGCAAGGACGAGAGCCGCAAGCTTCTCACAGTCGAACAGATCGACGCGAACAAGGACGGTATCCGCAAGGTCTTTGACCGGTTCCTCACGTTTGGGACCGGCAAAACCGACGCACTGATGCTCGACAATGCGGACTGGCTGACCAAGCTCAACTACATCGACTTCCTGCGCGACGTTGGCCGTCATTTCTCGGTCAACCGCATGCTATCGATGGATTCGGTTGCCATGCGGCTAGAGCGTGATCAGGAATTGTCCTTCATCGAATTCAATTACATGTGCCTTCAGGCCTATGACTTTGTTGAATTGAACAAGCGCACCGGCTGTCTTTTGCAAATGGGCGGCTCAGACCAATGGGGCAACATTGTCACCGGCATGGATCTGGGGCGCCGCATGGGAACGCCGCAACTCTATGCCTTGACTGCGCCGCTGTTGACGACGGCATCGGGCGCAAAAATGGGAAAGAGCGCAGCCGGTGCCGTCTGGCTCAACGCCGACATGCTGCCCGTTTATGACTATTGGCAATATTGGCGGAACACGGAAGATGCGGACGTCGGCCGGTTCCTGCGCCTGTTCACGGAACTGCCCATGGATGAAATTTCGAAACTCGCAGCTCTGGGCGGCGCTGACATCAACGAAGCCAAGAAAATTCTTGCAACCGAGGCAACAGCCATGGTGCACGGACGCGAGGCTGCCAATGTTGCCGCCGAAACAGCCCGCAAGACGTTTGAAGACCGCGTGACGGCTGACGATCTTCCAACAGTAACCATACCGGCAGCCGAGTTTGCAGCGGGTCTGGGCGTTCTCAGTGCCTTCGTCCGCGCTGGCCTTTTGCCCTCGACCGGCGAAGTCCGACGCCAGATCAAAGGCGGTGGACTGAAATTGAATGATCAGACCGTCACGGATGAAAAGGCTAACATCACAGGCGCAGATCTGGTGGCCGATGGGGCGGCAAAACTCTCATTCGGCCGCAAGAAGCATGTGCTGCTGCGGCCGGAATAAGCTCTGGTCTGTCTCGATCAATTTGCGTGGGGCGTGAT
>CAIZGQ010000773.1 GCA_903932565.1 uncultured Hyphomicrobiales bacterium | reverse complement strand
GTAATTTATGCCATTGATCCGAACCTATTTGAGCAAGAAGGACGAAGCGATGTCGCTTCCCGCGACGACGGCGGTGCAGGGAATTTTGCGGCTTCTGAGATTTGAGCCGGCGATGTTCGCGGCGTTTGAGGTGTGGGACCGGGAAAGCAAGTCCGTCGTCGGTGGTTGCGAAGCGGTCGCGATCCAAGGGTCGCGGCTGGTGGTGCTGTTCGCAAGCGTCGTGCTTGGTCAAATCGTCTGGTCGAATATGCAGGCGAAGCACGAGGCTGCAAAACCCGCACAATCCGAATCCACGGATACACGTTTGGGTCAATAAGTGTCAGATGCTTGAAGCTGGTTACAAACGTCAAGCGTGTCGGCCATTTGCGCCTCAGGCTTTTTTCGGCGCCTTCTCTGCAGGTTTTTGTTTTTCGTCGGATGGCTTTCGTTCTGGCGGCGGCTCGTCACCAGCGCCACCTTCGTTGATCCAGCGTTCTTCCTGGTCATGCAATTTCACGCGCGTGTCAGAAGGCGATTTGTTGCTGATGGGTTCATTCGGCGCGTTGGGTTTCTCGCTCATATGAAGTCCATTTCAAGCCATCATTGCAGACGGCTGCCAAGGTACCGAGCAGTTGCGGCGCGCTGCGCGAAAATTCAAACATGGGAATTCGAGCTTACAACCAAGTCAACGCAACAAAAGCGTCGGCATGTACTCAAAATGGTGACATGTGTCCTGAACGCATGCGCTCAAACGGCTTTAAGTATTTTCCGAGCCTCACCCGCATGAGATCGTGAGGCTAAAGGTTGGCCGTTGCGTGGCGCGATGTGGTCTTTTGGCGCGCGCTCCATTGTGACGGGACAATTATGCGCTGCACGTGATGCGCTGTACTTCGTTGGAGGACTTCATGTTCACATCACGCCGCATGGCAAATTGCATGTTTGCCCTCGCGCTGCTGGCCCCCACGCTTGTGTCGGCTCAAAGCGTGACAACGCCGAAGTCTGATACGACCACGCGCTCGGATCGCGCGAAGACGGACACTGTTTCATCCAGCGTTGCAGACGTGCAGAACTGGACCAACAAGCAATGGCAGGCAGCCAAGCTTGAATGGTCCAAGGACAAGGTCAAGTGGGCCGATTGCAGGGCGCAGGCGGATCGTCAGCATCTTGTCGGGCACAAAAGTTGGGGCGTTCTCTACACCTGCATGGCCAATTAATCGCAAGTCCTGGTCAGCGCAAAACGGGAGCCATTTCTCAAATCGCGATACCAATCCGGCTCCAATTCTATTTCAAGCCAATCTGGTCTCATCCTCAAAGTCTGGAACGAACACCATGTCAATCGGTACGATTCTTCTTATTCTTCTCGTGATCTTCCTGTTCGGTGGCTTCAGCGGACGGTTCGGCGGCTATGGATACGGCTATGGTCACGGCAGCATGGGCATCCTGGGTACCGTGCTGATCATTGTCGTCGTTCTCATGCTGCTGGGTCGCTTGTAATCGGCGGCCTCAAACGGGGCAGGCAGTCAGATGAACATAGACCAACGCAGGTTTGGGCGGCGCATCGCATTGCCGTCAACGGCGCAGATCAAACATGAACTGCGCATGTTGATGGCAGCCGAAACCCACGCCGCTATTCATGCAGCGATGCCTGTGGATTTGCCCTCAGCCGAGGGCTCCGCGAGCGCCCTGACGACAGACGCAAAGATTGATGCGCTGGAAACGTTGCTGGCTGTGCCTGATGTCCACGACACCCCCAGCCCGGAAATGGGCATGGAGATGTTG
>CAIZGQ010000772.1 GCA_903932565.1 uncultured Hyphomicrobiales bacterium | reverse complement strand
TCGTCACGGGCATTTACATCGTCGAGACCGCGAAATTCGTCTCTGTGTGGGACATGTACCAGCGGGATCTCAGAAGCCTCGTGCTTAGTGAGCAAGCCGACCCGTCGCTCGGCAATCCGGATTTTGTCTCGTCCAAACGGCTCGGCACGCAGGTGAGCCAACTCGCGTGGTATTCCACCACGCCCTATCTCGGGCTCATCGTCAGCAACTTTCAAGCACGACGTTTGCCGATTGATGCCATCGGGCGTTATTTCTGGCTCGCCTGCTCGACTGCGACGCAAAACATGAAGGCCACGCGCGTTGTCCCGGAATCAGCGCGCGACATGATCCGCGTTTATTCCTGCCTGCATCGACAGGATTAGGTGACTCGGCGGCGATTTGCAGACGGCTTGCGGCTTCACCGAAACCTCACTTAGAAGACCGCCATAAACGCCGCAAGAGCAGGGCCAAACGGCTGTAACCTCCCACTGGCGAAACGCCAATGTGAAAAGAAGATCGACCTGGCTCGCCTTAGGGAGCGGCGCCGTGCGCGGCCGGATTGCGTTGCGTATTTTTAAGTTTACCAGCTGCCGAGGCTGCTTGGATTTTTTTGATGACTTTGTCCAGCAGTGCTGGCGGGGCAAATCCGATTTCACACGATTGCTTATGGGTTTCTCGGACGTCGCTGCCAGGCCAATCGGTAAAGTTAACTTCGCTGGCAATGATCCACTGAGGCTCTGCATCCAAACCAAGCTGGATCTTTACCTCATCAGGAATCCTCACGCCATAGACACCCGGACCGGGTCGAGTATGGGTGAAGGGGCAGACCACAACCTGCTTTCCCACCATGATGATCAGGCAAGGTCGAGCTTTCTGGCCTTCAGTCAGCCCACGCTCGTGTTCGCTTTTCCATAAAAAGCTGAACAAGATCACCAGGCCGACCTCTGCGGTCGGCACATTCATCAGTCGCTCATCAACTTGTTCAAATGATCATGCTTGGGGTCCATCCGGACCTCATCCAGCTTTTTCAAAAAATCATCGCTGAGCTCAGACGCGTGGACGCTTTTTTGAGCCAGCTCGGTCTTTGACATTTCTTGCAGCGTTGCTTGTTTCGCAGCCATAGCTTCGTATTCATCCTTGGCTACAAAATAACCAGTAATTTTCCCATGGTTCGACACCGCAACAGGCTCGCGCTGGGCCTGCAGTTGGTAGGCGGAAAAGTTTCGGACGAACTCCGTCGATGTGATTTCCTTGAGCTTTGGCATAAGGCCTCCATCCTTTGAGAATACACAATTTGTGTATTTTACACAATACTGCCCGGCCTTCCCGATCCGCCCTTACGCCTCCAGCCCAAGCTTTTGCGCCAGCCCGATGCGCTGCAGCTTGCCCGTGGCTCCAATCGGGATTTGCTCCAGCAGGAGGATTTTGCGCGGCACCTTGTAGGGCGCGAGGCGCTTGGCAGCAAAGTCGCGAATATCAGCCTCGGACGCGGACGCCCCTTCGCGCAGCACGATGGCTGCCGCCACTTCCTCGCCAAGCTTGTCGTGTTTCACGGCAAAGACCACGGCCTGGCGCACGGCCGGATGGTCCATCAGAACCTCGTCCACCTCGCGCGGCGAAATTTTCTCGCCACCCCGGTTGATGATCTCCTTCAGGCGGCCGGTGAGGCTGACATAGCCGTCTTCGTCCATCACGCCCTGGTCACCCGTACGGAACCATCCATGGGTAAAGGCTTCGGCATTGGCCTTCGGGTTGGCCTCGTAGCCTGCGGTCACGTTGGCCCCGCGAATGACAATCTCGCCCGTCTCGCCATGGGCCAGCAGCTTGCCCTCAAGGTCCATGATGGCAACCTCCGGTCCGGCAGCCAGCCCCACAGAACCGGGCTTGCGCACGGCATGGAGCGGATTGGAGGCCATCTGGTGCGAGGCTTCCGTCATGCCGTAAGATTCAATCAGCGGGGCATGGAAGGTCGCTTCCAGCTCGGTGATAACCTGTGGCGGCATGGACGACGACGACGAGCGCATGAACCGCAGCGGATATTTCGCAATCGTCTCGCGATTGTTGGGCGCGCGCGTCAGGATGGCCTGATGCATGGTCGGCACCGCCGTGTACCAATTTGGCTTGCACTCTTCCATCCAGCCAAAGAACTTCAGCGCATTGAACCCCGGCGTGCAGAACACCTGGCCGCCTTGCGACAGCGGTGCCAAAACGCCCGCCATCAGGCCATGAATGTGAAACAGCGGCATGATGTTGAGGCCGCGATCCTGCGCCGACAGTTCCAGCGTGGCTGCAATGTTGCCAGCCGAGACACTGACATTGCGCTGCGACAGTGGCACGATCTTGGGGCGCGATGTGGTGCCGGACGTGTGCAGGATGAGCGCCGTCTCATCTGGCTCCGCAGGACCGCCCAGGCATTCGCCCGTGCCCTCGGCGGAGAGGTGGAAGGCGCCTGCCCCCTCGCCTAACATTGGCGTCAGCGTGATGATGCGGATGCCGAGCTTGCGCGCCATCTCGACCGCTGGCGACGTGCTGCCCGCCTCCACCACAAGCGCCTTGGCGCTGAGGTCCGCCATGTAGAATTCAAACTCGTCCGCACGGTAAGAGGGGTTCAGCGGCGCGGCCGTTGCACCCGAGGCGATGGCGATAAAGGCCGTTGCCATCTCCGGGCCATTGGGCAGCACGATGGCGACGCGGTCCTTGCGGCCAATCCCAAAGCCGTTCAGCGACGCAATCGTCTCCTGCACCAGCTTGCGCAAGCGCCCATAGGTGAGGGCTGCCTGCCCCGGCGCCGTGATCGCAACGGCATCGTCGGCGCCCTTGGACATCAATTCAATCAAGGTCGAGCAACGCTGTGCGGATGCTGTGGTCATGGTCACAATCTCCCAAGATGTTTGTTCTTAAAAACGAAAATCAGGCCGTCTCCAGCCGTAGTTTTGCGTGTTGGCGACTGACAATATCGTTCAGCAATTTCACCAGTGCGTAGACGGAATCGATATGCGGGGTGGGAATGTCGGCGATCCGCCCCAGTTCGATCACAGAGCCAATCAGCGCATCGGCTTCCACAGGCCGGCCGGCCTCGATGTCCTGCAGCATGGATGTCTTGTGCGCACCAACCGCCTCGCCGCCCGCGATGCGCTTTTCGATCGACACGCGGAACCGCACACCCAGCGCCTCGCCCACGCGTTGCGCCTCGGCCATCATGTCGGCGACCAGCGCGCGCGTCAGCGGAAACCGGCAGAGGTCCTCCAGCGTCGCATGGGTGAGCGCACTGATGGGGTTGAAACTCAGATTGCCCCAGAGTTTCGTCCACATTTCATAACGAATGTCGGAAATCACCGGCGCTTTGA
>CAIZGQ010000771.1 GCA_903932565.1 uncultured Hyphomicrobiales bacterium | reverse complement strand
CCACTCCACATGCTGCAGGCCGCCTTGGCGGCGCAGATGTCGGCGCAGTCTGACCAAAATACTGTCTCACAGCGCACGGCTTTCAAAGATGCGCCCGTCTCAAAAGATCAACCTGAAAAGTCAAAAGACACCACGACAAACGACCTGCAAGCGATGGCGGCGAACCCGGGCGACGCCAGCGCGATGGCGGCTGCGTTGCAGCAAAATCCATTTCAAATTGCCTTGCAGCCGTTCCTGTCGCCGGTCGGGACGGGACACGCATCATCAGCATCGAGCATAGGGACGCGGCGCACGGGATCTTCAACGCCCGCAAGCGGTGCGGTGGCTGTGACGATGTCGTCCTCCAGCAGCAAGTTGCCGCTTGACTTAAACGCGACTCCGGTCGCGTCGTCAGATCCAAGCGCAAGTGGCGCGACAAATTCGGGACGTCGGGTTCCGCATCTGGCTCAAAAAGCATCCGACCCCACGGTCGCCTCTGCCCAAACCTCTGATGCCGTCGCATCGAATGACGGGTTCTCGAGTTCGGCCCAAGCCTTTGTCGGGAAGTCTGATGACGCACTCGGCGCATCAGCGGATAGTTTGACGCTGACAGATGTGTCGAGCCAGACCCATCTGGCCGTCAACACGGGGCCCTCGCTCGCCAACGTCAATCAAGGTTCGGGGCAATTTGTATCAGCCGATCCATCGGTTGATCCAACAGGAGCCATAATGCAGCCGCAGGCGACCATGCCCGCGCAAATCCTGGCATTCAATCTGTCTCAGGCGCTGGCGGATCCGGTGAAGATTCAACTTCGTCTTCGGGGTGAAAAGCTTGCCATCGATGTGCAGGCGACATCCGCTAAAGCGGCGCGCGATGTGGACCAGGACGGCCTGAAAGCCTCACTGGAGGCAGCAGGTTATGCCGTGGATGCCATCAACGTTCGTGTGGTGGCACCACAGCAAACAGCAGACGCCTCAAGCATGCCCAACCCATCGCAAAATTTTGGTGGTCAGCCATCATCTGGAAACGGCGCTGCGGCGCAGTCCTTTTCACAAAATGGATCCTCAGATCAGCGCGCACCCGCACAGGCTTCGCCGACACTTCAGAACGATGGGACATCCAATGCTGGCTCGCGCATGCCTGCTCAGTCTTCTGGCCTTATCGTCTAAGACGCCTGTCGCAGTTGCAGCGGATCTCAACAGCTGCGAGCGCGAAGTTGCACGTGTGTCGAAGCGCGATGGCGTGCCTGTTGGCGTGTTCTACGCCGTTGGCCTTGTCGAAAGTGGGCACAAGGGTCGCCTGGAGCCGTACGCACTTAACGTTGAGGGCAAGCCCTTCTTCGCTCACGATCTGGCCGACGGCATGCGCATTTTTTCGCAATCGCGACAACGTGGTGCCAGGCTGATCGATCTTGGCTGCATGCAGATCAACCATCATTATCACGGCAAGCAATTCAGCTCGCCGGAAGCGATGTTCGATCCGAAGTTGAACGTGGAATATGCTTCAAAATTCCTGCTGGAATTGAAGGCGCGTTATCAGACATGGACGATGGCTGTGGCGCGGTATCATGCCGGACCCGATAAGACAGCAGAGCAAAAACGTTATGTTTGTGCGGTCGCGGGACGGATGGTCAGCAGCGGTCTTGGTCAATGGACGCTTGCGGCGCGCGCATTCTGCGAGTGAGTCTCAGCAGGTTGCCGACCTTCAAGCGAAACTGCAGATGCTGGACTTAGTTGGATGATGCCGGCGGAAATGGATCGCCCGGGTTCGTGAATTGGTCCCGGAACCACGGGGTCTTGGCGGGATCAAAGCTCGCGACAATCCAGTCGATGGTGCGGCGAATACGACCAATACGCCCGGCATCCGGGTGGTACGTCAGCCAAAGGTCGCCAGAGAGCCGCATGCCATCGTGCAGGGCGACGAGTTCGGGCGAAATCTGTCCCGCGAAATTGGGCAACCAGCCGATGCCGGCCCCACTGGCCACAGCCCAGAGCTGCGCTGCACCTGAAGGTGTGCGCATGGTCGAGGCACCCGCATCCACTGCCGCGTTGACGCAGCTGTCGAGTTCGGCCGCACCAATGGGCGGCGTTTCCAGCAGAACCAGACTGTGATCGCCAAGCGCGGTCGAGAAATCGGGCGTCCCGCGTGCCGCAAGGTAACTCTTGGACGCGAACGGCATCATGTGGAGGCAGCCAAGGCGGCGCATGATGGCACCCGACGCTGTCGGCCGTTGACACTGAATGCCGATATCCACTTCCATTCGCAGCACGTCCAGAAGGTCACTGGTCGTCTTCAGGTTCAACGTGATCTTGGGATTGTCTTTCTGGAAGCCCGCGACCGCTGGCGCGATCCAGAACGCACCCAGGACCTCCGTCAGGCCAAGATCAACGCTGCCGGCCGTATCGGGGTCCGAGTTGCCCAAGGCGCGAGCGAATTCCGACAAAACGACGTCCATCCGCTCAACTTCCGCGAGCAGCTTCTGCCCCTCGGCCGTTAAGCGGACCCCGTCATGGGTGCGCGTGATCAGCACCCGCCCGAGGTTCTCTTCCAGCGCCGCAATCTTGCGGCTGATGGTGTTGTGAGCCTGGCCGGTCTTTTCTGCAGCAGACCGAAGGCTGTCAGACCGGGCGACCGTCATGAACAGTTTGAGGGCTTTCCAGTCCACATCGCCGAGGCCGCGCGCCTGATTCCGATCCGTGGAACGCAACGCAGACTTTTCTGCCGCAGTCACCGGAACCAGCGGACGGTTTTTATCGACCATGAGGTTTTTTTTCAAAAGTGATTGGTTCATGCGCGTTAAGAAGGGTCTGAGTGATTCTTAACACAACCATAAGCATAGCTCTAATAGACGCAATTGCGTGTTTTTGCCAATACCAAGGCAGCGGGAAGATGAACAGCGGGGTGGAAGCGCAACCAGAACGTGCATAAAAATAAACTCGGCTGTCCGAGTTGCAATCGCTTGCAGGGCCGGTCAACGCGTCGCTAGTACTCAAGTACAAGCTTTAAGGAGCCAGTGCTTGTCGACGCACGATGATCGAAACATGGATATCGTAGTGCGATCCGCGATTGCCCGCGTCGAAAGTTGCGGCAACGTGGTTTGCGTCGACGTTGTTCGTGCAGCTTTGTATCAGATGCTCGACGACCTTCGATCCAAGGGCGCACCGTGGCACGTTGAGGCCAGCGTTCATGAGGCTCTTGAAAAGTTTGAGCCCGATGCGCTTGCATTTCCCTTGTTGAACGTCCCCCCGATGTCCGCCGATTTCGGCCAGATGTCTGCGGGTTTTCATGAGGGCACTTCCGAAACGGAAGAGACTGCAACCGACACAACAACGCACGCAACGGATGAGATTGAAAAGCCTTAAGTTCTTAACGGGCTCAAATCGCCGGTTTTTGATTTGGCTTGTGCGAACCATGCGCGAACAGCAGAGCTTACGGTGCCCTGTAACGAAGAATTAAGATGCTGTTCGCCACGTTTGAGACTTGCGCCAAGCTTGAAGATCTTCTGCTTTCTGCAAATAACTCAGACATGTAAGCCGAATCTGCCATTTTGACATGACTCATTTTGCTGCGACCAAATTCCTTCGGATAGCAACAAAGTCACCATAAAATCGCCATTTTACGCAGCGGTCCAACTTGACTCCGCGCTGGTCCAAACAACGTCACGCTTCAGATTCATCATCAAGGTTAACAATCAAGTTGTTGATTCGTTTAACTGGAGAGCGCGATGTTCATCATCATCGATGAGCGAAGGCTCGTGACCACTGGCTATCATGAGCGCTTCGGATGCGAGGGTATCGCATCAACTGGTTTTAGTGCTGACGAGTTCCGTGAGTGGGTCCAGACCGCGCCAGATCCTGATCTTTCTGCTGTTGAGGCGTTCCTCGTCGGTGATTGTCGGGATCGGCATGTTCTGCCAAAAATTATTCGCGAACGTTCCGGCGCACCGGTCATCGCAATGAATGAAAACACATCTCTCGACCAAACCCTCGAGCTGTTCGCGGCTGGTGTCGATGATGTGGTCCGCAAACCTGTGCATGTGCGTGAGCTTCTGGCTCGTGTGGGTGCCATCCGTCGTCGCATTGCGCCTCAACAAGAAAGCGCTGGCGATGATGACATGTGTGTCTTCTTCGACGGACGCGATCCGGAAATTCGCGGCATGGTGTTGCCATTGCCGCGACGGGAACGGCGAATTCTTGAATATCTCGTGCTGAATCGCGGGCGTCGCGTCAGCAAGGCTCAGATCTTCAATGCCGTTTACGGGATTTTTGACGAAGAAGTTGAAGAGAACGTGATCGAAAGTCACATCAGCAAACTGCGCAAGAAATTGCGCCGTCATCTTGGCCACGACCCCATCGATTCCAAGCGTTTCCTCGGATATCGGTTCGGCTAAACAGCCCACTCAGCTTGCGCATCAGTCTTGCGCAAGCTGAGTACGACTAGATGTTCTCGGGAAACGAGGGATTCTTCAATGAGCACTGGTGGTGTTATGGGTGCTGCAGCTTCCGGGCTTGCAGCACAGGCCAGTCGGCTGGCCACAATTTCCGACAACGTCGCCAACGCCTCGACAACAGGCTATAAAGTTTCCAACACGGAATTTTAT
>CAIZGQ010000770.1 GCA_903932565.1 uncultured Hyphomicrobiales bacterium | reverse complement strand
GCCAGCATGCCCGGTGTGCAATAGCCACATTGCAGCGCGTGATGGCGATTGAAGGCGCTCCGCAGCAGGCCCATCACAGGGTCTTGCTCAAGCCCTTCGAGGGTCACGATGTTTGAGTTCGCGCAAGTGACCGCATAGGTGAGGCATGAGCGGACGGGCCGGCCATCCACGATGACGGTGCAAGCCCCACACACGCCATGTTCGCATCCCAAATGCGTGGCGGTGAGGTTCAGCTCCTCGCGCAGCAGATCGGCAAGATGTGTTCGCGGTGCAATGACTTTTTCAATTGCGGTGCCATTCACCTGAAACGATGTGATCTGGTTCATGTGCGGGCTCCGGCTGCGAGCGCCTTGGCGATCGCACGCACAACAGCTTGCACGTGCAGCGCATTTGCCTCAACAGAGCGCTCAGGCAAGGCCTTTGAGACGGCATCCACCACAGACGCATGTCCTGAGATTAGGGCCTCTGCATTGTTCAACAAAATGGGTGCGGCTTCGATGGCACCCAGAAGGACACGGGTTTGACCGCGCGCCGGATCGATCAACACGGCCGCACTCGCTTGCGAGAAGTCACCGACTTTGCGGCAGAACTTCTCATACCCCCAGCTTGCAGTCGCATCGCGGCGTGGCACAACAATGGCTTCGATCATCTCGTCCAACGCCAGGGCCGTTGTGAAGGGACCCATGAAAAAGTGCTCAAGCAAAAGGGTCCTTGATCCCGTTGGACCTTTCAGCTCTACGCAGGCATCGAGGGCGGTCAATACATTCACCCAATCTGCCGCCGGATCTGCATGGGCAAGGCTACCGCCGAGTGTGCCGCGATTGCGGATGGCGCGATAGGCAATGTGTCGGGCGACGTCTGCCATCCAGCCGGGCGTTGCATCCGGCACGATGCCGTCTTCAACCTCGGCATGGGTGATGGACGCGCCGTATATGATGGCGTCGGCTGTTTGTGTGACGCCGCGCAATGCTGCCGTGCGCGACACATCGACAATCAGGGCCGGGCGCGCCAGACGCAGATTGAGCATGGGGCCAAGCGATTGCCCACCTGCCATCAGGCGCGCTGAACCAGCATGATCTTTTAAAGCCATAAAGGCTGTGGGCGCATCTGTTGCAGATGCGTAGTCGAAGGCCACGGGCTTCATGGCGCTGTCACCTGCGCAGTGTGGCGCTGCGCGGCGGCGAGCTTGGCGCGAATTCGATCCGGTGTGATGGGAAGTTCCAGCATTTCAACGCCAAACTCTGCCAGCGCATCATTCACCGCATTGGCGATGGCAGCCGGTGGCGCAATGGCACCGCCTTCGCCAATTCCCTTCTGGCCGAAATAGGAAATCGGCGAGGGCGTCTCCATGTGCAAAAGCCGGATCGAAGGGACTTCGCAGGCACCGGGTAGATGATAATCAGCGAGCGTCGAGGCAAGCGGTTGCCCGGCTGCATCGTAACGCATTTCCTCATACATGGCTGAGCCGAGGCCCTGCGCCGTACCGCCGTAAACCTGCCCATCGACGATCATCGGATTGATAAGCACGCCGCCATCTTCGACGATCACATAATCCAGAATCTCGATGGTGCCTGTCGTTGTGTCGACAGCCAGAACAACCGCGTGGGCCGCGTAAGAAAACGTGCCGGAGTCGCGTAGCGTTTTGTAACCCTGCGTGACTTCAAGGCCAGCCGGGTCGAAGCCTGCGGGCAGGTCCTGTGGGCGGCGATACCACGTGCGCGCAATGTCGGCGATGCTGATGGAGCCGCTTGCCGAGCTCGCCAAGCCGTCGGCCAGCAAAATTGTGCTCGCATCGGCTTGCAGAAGATGGCCGGCAAGTGTCTTGATCCGGCCCGCCAGAATATCGCAAGCGGACGCGACCGCACCGCCCGCCATCACCATGCAGCGTGATCCCCAGGTGCCGGTGGAATAGGGCGTCAGCGCCGTGTCACCGTGGATGACTTTGACAGTGCTGGGCGAAACCCCAAGCAATTCCCGGGCGACTTGCGCGAGCGTTGTTTCAAGGCCTTGTCCATGGCTGTGCACGCCAACGCGAATTTCAACGCCACCATCTGGCGTCAACCGCATGCTGGCCTGTTCAAAACCCGGCACCATCGGGATCCCCCACCCGGCATAAACCGATGTGCCGTGTGCGCCCTGTTCACAATAAATCGAATAGCCAAGCCCAATGCGTCGGCCATCAGGTTCGCCAGCCTTTTGACGTGCGCGAATGGAATCATTGTTGATTGCGGCGGCCGCGCGCTTCAAGGCTTCTGGATAGTCGCCGGAATCAAAAAGCTTTTTGGTGATGTTCGTGAACGGCATCTGCTCGGGGCGTACCAGGTTGCGCAATCGAAATTCAACCGGGTCCATTCCGATTTTGCGCGCCAGCGTGTCCATCAGCACTTCAATGGCAAAGCACACACCTGTTCGTGCCACGCCACGATAGGGCACAATTGGCGGTTTGTTGGTTGCAACCGACCACGTGCGGCAACGGAAACCTTCAAATTGATAGGGACCCGGCAGAATGCTGGGAACCTGCGCGGATTCGAGACACGCCGAAAACGGGTAGATCGAATAGGCACCAGAATCGACAATGGCTTCGCAATCAACCGCGACGAGCGTTCCGTCGGCTTTGGCGTAACCTGAGATTTCGTAATGGTGCTCGCGGCAATTGGCGTTGCCGGTGAGATGTTCGCGGCGATCTTCGATCCAGCGCATGGGGCGTCGCAGATGCATGGCGAGATAAGCGAGGCAAACTTCTTCGCGCAGCAGAATGCCTTTGTAGCCAAAGCCGCCGCCAACATCGGGCGCAACAACGCGGACTTTGCCTTCCGGCAAGCCGAGACATTCGGCAAGACCGGTGCGCACGATGTGGGGCATCTGCGTCGAGGAATAGAGCACGATTTGTTCGACGTGATTGTCCCAGTAGGCGACGACACCGCGCCCTTCAATCGGGCACATGCTCTGGCGGGAGGTGCGCATGGTGTGGGAGATTTTCACATCTGCGCTGGGGGCTGAGACGTCGAACTTCGTGTCGACGAAGGCCTCCAGGAAGACGTTTTCGCTCCACGTTTCATGCAGCAAGGGCGCGTCGGCATCGCGCGCCTTCGTCATGTCATGGACAGCTGGAAGTGCCTCCAGATTGAGGGAGACGAGCTCCGCAATATCTTCGGCCGCCGCACGTCCGTCTGCGACGCAGGCCGCGAGAGGCTCGCCCACATAGCGCACTTTTTCGTAGGACAGGACAGGCTCGATCGAACTTCTGAAACCTGCAAGGCCGGAATCGGCGCGAATGCCGGAGACGCCTTTCAAATCAGCGTGGACGAAGACGGACGCTTCAAATCCGGCCGGCTTGGCAATGCCATGCACGCGCGCGTGGGCCAGTGGACTGCGCACGAAGGCGACGTCCAGCATGCCGGGCAATTTGATGTCCCCGACAAAGCGGCCACGCCCGCGCAGATGGCGGTCGTCCTCAAGGCGGGGAAGGCTTGCGCCAACGCCGCCCGGTTTCAGTGGCACGTTCATGATCTTGCGTCCGGTCAAATGTTGAAGATGGCGTCGGACGGATCAGGCGTAAATCGGGTCTGGGATGAATGGCGAGTTTGCTTCAAACTTCTCCCCGCCGCGCAGGCAGAACTTTGGACGCACCAGTTTATCCGTGATGACTTCGACACCCGAATTATCCAGCAGCTTGAAGCGGCCTTCCATGATTTCGAGCACCGAAATATCGGCCTCGCGTCCGGTCTGCAGGCTGCCGATTTCGTCTTCCATATGCAGCAGCTTGGCGGGGTTTGAGGTCACTGTGGCAACCACGTCCTCAAGCGTCATGCCCAGCGTGATGAGTTCCGTCATCGCAATCGTGAGGTTGAAGGGAGCAGATCCAGCAAAGATGTTGGTGGACCGCTCTTCCAGACTGAGATCGTCCGTCGGCACGGTCACATTGTAGCCGTGCAAATCAGCACCTAGCGTGAAGGGACGGACCCCTGCGTCCAGCACCTGCTTTGCCATCTCAAAACTGAAATGCGATCCATGACCAACGTCGACCAGCACACCGCGATCAATTGCCTCAAATACGATGGGGTGAACTTCGCCCGTCTCCTTCGAGACAAAGCCGCCGGGATGGCGCGTGAAAGGATGGGACAGCACGTCGCCCGCATCCATCAGCGGCACCAGCGCCTCAATCAATTCGTCAGCATTGGGCACATCGCCTTCCTCCAAGGACGGCCACATTTGCCCAAGGTGAATGTAAAGCGGCAGATCTGTCTTGCGCGCGATCTCTTTGCCAAGCCGGATGATCTCAAGACCCCAGCGTGACGCACCGCCGATTTCGGCGTGCGCCTTGATACCCTTGACGATATCCTTGTTGGCGTTGGCGATGCGCGCCGTATGCTCGACATTGACGCCGCTGGGGCCGTGCAATTCAGGATAAAGATGCCCTTCCATGCCGCCGACAAGATAGCAGGAGAGGTAGCAAAGAACGCGGGATTTTGACGTTTCAGCGAGAAACTTACGAAAGCCGCCAAGCGTCATGCAACTCGGGCCACCCTGATCGACCAACGTGGTGACGCCGGATCGAACGCCCACAAGATCGGGATTGAGGCCAAACTTGCCGGTGACGTACTGGTACACATGCGCGTGGGTATCGATCATGCCGGCCGTCACGATCTTGCCGGTGACGTCGATCCGGTCCTTGGCTTCGCTCGCAGACAGATCAGGTTCAATCGCTATGATCTTGCCGTCTGTGATGCCAATGTCGAAGCGGCCGTTGCGCTTGGTGGCGGGGTCTATGAGTGTTCCGCCTTGGAGGATCGTGTCAAAACCAGTGCTGCTCAAGCTCATGGGTGCGACTTTCCAGGTTCAATCGTGCCGGCCGGTCCGGGATCGTTGGCAAGATTGTTGGTATGCTGACGACTATCTGGCAAGCCGCATGCCAGCTGCGCCCTCAAGCGGGCTTGGCGAAATTCCACGTCACCTTTTTGCCCTCAGGCGGGTTGCGGCGCACCGCATCGGCATCAACGAGGATGGAGTCATCGGTGATTTGAATGGGGTATAGGCGCAGGTCTGCGACCTCCCAGCCTGCGGACACCTTGCCGTCGTTCAGCGAAAATGAGGCGAGGTGATGCGGGCAAACGAGACGCCCGTTCTCAAGCCGTCCGGCAACGAGCTTGGCCATCTGGTGCGGGCAATTGGCCTGACAGGCCGTAACGACAACGCCATCGCGCACCAGCACCAGCCGATGCTCTTGCACTGAGACTGCCAGCAGGCCGCCGTCTGCGATGTCGTCCATATGCGCAAGCTTGACCCAATCTGTCATGTTGAGACTCCTGCCGTCAGAGGATTGTCGCGGTCTGGGCGACGACAATGGCATCATAATCGGGATCGCCCGTCAGAATTTCGCACTGGCGCGAAAAGCGGTTGAGACTGGCGAATGTTTCGCGGCTCAGGGTCGCGTCATAATAGGGCAGGTCGCGCTGCACGAGTTCAGCGATGAGCCCACGCTCTTCGTCCGGAAACAAACGTGCGGCGGCCTTCGTCGCCAGCGACACGTCGGCTTTAAGTGCTGCCATCGCAGCTTTGATTGCCCGCACGGCAGCGTCTGCCTGTTTTGGCGCTTTATCGACAAACTCGGCGCGCGCTGCCATCACAGGCAGGGTGTACCCGAACGCAGATGCGGGACCATCGCCGCGGCGAACGTCGAGAACGATGGTGCCAGCGCCGCGCCGCACCGCCAGTTCGGCGCCCATGCCATTGGCCCAGAACCCATCGATGCGCCGCTCCTGCAGGGCCAGCGCCGCCGTGACGCCGATATTGACCTTAGGGCCGAGTGAACCTTCCAGCGGCGCAATCGTGATGGCATCGCGCTGGAGATCAAACCCGGCATCCCGCAGCAATTGCTTCAGACCGAGTTCGACCCACGGCGCGGCCGCGATACGACACCCTTTGACAACGCTCAGATCGCCGCGCGCGCGGGCGATATCGGGCCGCATGACGAGAAACCAGTACATCCCCTGCGACATCGCGCAGAGCAGCTTGAGGCCTTGCCATGCGGGGAATGCGGAAAAGGCCGCGTGCGCCTCGGCCACTACAAAATCGGCTGCACCGTCGCGCAGCGCCGCAAAGGTTCTGCCGGTGGGTGCCACAAGCTCGATCTCGACATCGAGCCCTTCGCGTTCGAAGAATCCCAATTCCACCGCGGCCAGAGCGGGAAAATACGAGTTCGTGATGAGGTCTGGGACAGCTAGTTTCAGCTTGGGACGCACGGTGACGCGGCCTCTCAGTGCGTGATCACAACTTCGATGGGCGTTGGTTCAAACCCCGAGCAGGGGTTGTGGCGCTGCGGACAATTGGAGATCACGACAATCACGTCCATCTC
>CAIZGQ010000769.1 GCA_903932565.1 uncultured Hyphomicrobiales bacterium | reverse complement strand
CCCGTCGAATGGATCGACCCTGCGCCTGCTATCGCCCGGCGCGTCAATCATCTGTTGCGGGAACGCGGCTTTGCCGACGCGATGCCGGATAGCGCCACAAAACCCGGCAAAGCGATCTTCACCAGCGGCCGCGCGCCGAATGCGGCGCTCACACACGTGCTGGCCGAGCGTGGGTTGCTCGCCCCCTGACAGCACAAGGCTGAGTAGAAGTCCTCAGCATCATGCCAACCCATGTTATGGCAGGGTCAATTTGATGCAAGGCACTCTGCATTTGCAAACGGAGCTTGCAGGAAAGCGTCTTTGTCCTGACTCGATCAAAGATTAGGTTCTCAACACTGCCCGTCGGGCATGTTGCATGGAGGTCATCGTGGCAAAGGTTCTCGTCCTTTATTATTCATCCTGGGGTCATATCGAGCAGATGGCGCATGCTGTTGCTGAAGGTGCAAAGGCCGCTGGCGCGCACGTGACCGTCAAGCGCGTGCCCGAGCTGGTGCCTGAAAATGTTGTGGTGGCAGCCCATTACAAGACAAACCAAAATGCCGAAATCGCCACGCCAAACGAGCTTGCGGATTATGATGCCATCATCATCGGCACGCCAACACGCTTTGGCAACATGGCCTCGCAGATGAAGAACTTTCTCGACCAGACCGGCGCTCTGTGGGCGCAGGGCAAGCTGGTGGGCAAGGTTGGCTCGGTGTTCACATCCACGGCCACCCAGCATGGCGGGCAGGAATCGACGATCCTGTCGTCGCAGCTGTTTTTCTTCCATCAGGGCATGGTCGTCGTGGGGCTTCCCTACGCTTATGCGGGCCAGTCCGGCGTTGATCAGATCCGTGGCGGCTCGCCGTATGGAGCCTCGACCTTGTCGGACGGTGATGGCTCGCGCCAGCCATCCGCGCAGGAGCTTGAGGCCGCGCAATATCAGGGTCGGCACGTGGCTGAGATCGCAGCCAAGCTCGCCAAGTAAAATCCGGCTTTGCGGTTGCCCCGTTGCAAAAGGGCAACCGCTTTCAGGACCGCAGCGCGATCCTCATGCCATGCGTTGCAGACGCTTCGGGTTGCAAATGCAGCATCGAGGGCTTGTCGGCCAAGTCACCGCGAAAACCAACGGGATCGCCATGACCGGTCCACGCCTCGACGCACAGGAACGATGACGGCGGTTTTGCCCAGAGTGCCATGTGCGGCATGTTCTCGAATTCAAATTCCACCACAGGGCCGCTGTTGGTTTGAAGATCGGACGCTTTGCCGAAGGCCAGTTTTTGACTTCGCAAATTGAGAAAGCACAAGGCTTCCTGCGCCATCAGGGCATGCGACAAAGGCAAAGAGCGACCGTTCAGCGGAATGGCGCGGCGCTCACTTGAGAAAAGCCCGCCGGGCGCGATGACTGGCACGCTTGGCACCTCATCAACGTCAAACGCGATCGCATAATCATCCGCTGCACCGCCTGCAAACGGCCAACGAAGGCCCGGATGAAATCCGCAAGCGTATGGCAAGGAAGTTTGCCCCGGATTGCGAATCTCCAAAAACGTCGAAAGCGCGATCTCACTCAGGCGATAATGCACGCGCAGATCAAAGGCGAAGGGATAGGATTGCTGTGATTGGTCTGTGTCGACCAATTGAAACGTCGCTGTGTCAGAGCTGCAAGCCAGGCACGAAAATGTCTGCGCCGCCGCAAAGCCATGCACGCCCATGGGATAAGTTTGACCTGCGACGCGGATTTCGCCGTCGCGCGCCCAGCCGACAATCGGGAACAGAATTGGACTGGTTGCAGACCACGCGGCATCGGGCTCGCGCAAAAGATCATAGCCGCCAAGGTGCAAGGATTGCAGCTCAGCGCCCTCGAGCGCGATGGAAGCCGACGCCCCGCCGCAGGCAAGGTGGATCCGCAGAGGATCACCCGGCCCGAGGGTTTGGTTCGACATGAGCTACGTCAGAAGCGCAAAAGATTGGTCAGGGCGTTTTGCAGGAACGACTGTTCCTTGCCGCCGGTTGGTGTCGTGCGGGACACGAAATCGATCACCTTGCCGTCCTCAAGCCCGTAATTGGCGAGGCGCGTAACCTTCTTCTTCGGATCGAAGTAGACGGCCACAATCCGCTGTTGTGTCACCTTGGGATCCTGGAAGGCAAACGTCCGTTCGGTACGTTGCGAAATATAATACCAGGCGTCACCACCGACCGTGGAAGTTGTGGATGGCGTGCCAAGCACCACCAGGACCTGCTCGGCGGATGACCCGACCTTGACCTGCTCGAGCGACCGTTCGTCGATCTGATAGCCATGCTGCACATCGCCATCATAGCCAAGGCAGCCCGCGAGGCCGGAAACCAGAACCGCAACGGCAACGCCCTTAAGGCTCCGCCCAATAAGCCCGGCTCGGTGTGTCATTCGCGACATCAATCAAGTCTCCGCCATCAGCCACAGTGCTCCTGGCAGATGCCAAAGGGAGCTGGATGTACTGCAATTCCTGTTGCAAGGAACCGCTGGGATGCCTACCCCCCGGGCTTGTGGAAAGCAAGGGTGAGGCTTATTCGCAGGATCGAGCGGCCCTCTCGGACCGATCCTGATCGGGTGATCTCGAGAGGTCACCCATGCGTTAGTAAGGCTTGGGCCGCGCAATCGCAGTCTGCGAGGAAAAGCTCGGCCGGGATGTTTCAGATGATGTTCAAATTGTTTCAGCGTCGGTCCAACAAAGCTCTGATCGACCGGCTTCACGGCGATATCGTGGCACTCGTACGCCAGCCGGTGCTTTATTCAAGGCTGGGTGCAATCGACACCTTCGAGGGACGTTTTGAATTGCTGGTGCTGTTCACCAGCGTCGTCACACGGCGCCTGGAGAGCCTGCAGCCCCATGGGCCGAGCCTGTCGCAGGATGTGATCGACGCCGTCTTCAGCCACCTCGATATCGCCATGCGCGAGATCGGGATCAGTGACGTTGCCATGCCCAAGAAAATGAAGAAGCTTGCTGGCGATTTTGCAGGACGTTCACGCGCCTATGGCGAAGCCCTCCAGGCGCAGGATAAGCCCAGGATGGCGGAGGCCATTTTGCGAAACATCTACGCCGGACGAGCCGACGCGACATCCCACCAAGCCGAGGCACTGTCGAACTATACATTCGAGGTGGACGCAGCCTTGGCTGCCCTGACGATGGACAGCGTTTTGGCCAAGCCGCTGGCATTGCCTTTGGCCGAGGCATCTGTTGACGCGCACCCGGCCCTGTCTGGACACACCCATTCCGGAGGCACCCCATGATTGCCCGCCCGCCGAAAGGTCCGCCCGGGACACCCGACCCGGATCGGTTTCACGCCGATAAGCCGACCAAAGCGCGATTTGATCGTGATGGATATCTGATCGAGCCCCGTGCCAAGGGCGGCAAGCCACCGCCACCCAAGCCCGTTCCCTTCGTTGCGCCGGTCTCGGCCATCTCCCGGCCGTTTGACGTCGAGCAATTGCGCGATGGCATTGAACGCGTGCGCTTTGAGGCAACACCGGAAGAATGCGCGACGCTCGCGATGGAGAACAACCTTCCTGCCGTGCTGAGCTTCAAAGCTGACCTGGCAGTCCAGCGGTTCGGCAAGACCAATGTCACCGTGACGGGCACCGTCAAGGCCAAGATCTCGCAAGTCTGCGTTGTCAGCCTCGATCCCTTTGACACCAGCATGTCGGAAGACGTCGACATGCGGTTTGCGCCGGAAACCGAAGTGCGTGAGGCCGAGGAACGAGCGGCCCAGCGCGCTCTGGACGAAGACGCGGACGACGAGGATGTGATCGAGCCGCCCGACCCGATCGTCGACGACACCATTGACCTTGGGCAGGTGGCGGCCGAGTTCTTCGCGCTTGGCCTCGACCCCTACCCGCGCAAGCCTGGCATCGCCTTTCAGCCACCCGAGGTTCCGGCCCTGGAGGCCGACGTCTCGCCGTTTGCGGCTTTGGCCAAGCTCAAGACCAAGCCCTCTGACCCAGAGACTTGAAGCCGGAAGTCCGATATAGCCACTGGCAGCCTTTGGCTGTTTTTCGTGTGAACAGAGCTTGTTTGCCTTCCCGGCGCAAACAGCTATTGTCCCGCGCCTTTGGTAACCCCCTCTGCGGCCATTCGTCAGGGCGCAGCCTGCACTTTGGAAGTACTGGTCATTCACCATGGAACAGGCAGTTCGGATCGCGCTCGATGTGATGGGCGGCGACCACGGCCCGGCTGTCGTCGTTCCAGGGGCCGCACGCGCCCTGACAACGCGCCCTGACATTTCGTTTGTGATGTACGGCGACGAGGCGCTGATCCGCCCGATCCTCGACCAGCACCCCGCCCTTGCGGCTCGCACCACGTTGGTCCACGCGCCTGTGTCCATTGCCATGGATACCAAGCCGAGCCAGGCCCTACGCCAGGGCCGCCGCGTGTCGTCCATGTGGATGGCGCTGGAAGCCATCAAAAAAGGGGAAGCCGACGCCACCGTTTCGGCCGGCAACACCGGCGCGCTGATGGCGATGTCAAAGTTTTGCCTGCGCACCATGGCTGGCATCGACCGGCCTGCACTGGCCGCGATCTGGCCGACCATTCGCGGTGAATCCATCGTTCTGGATGTGGGCGCATCCATCGGCGCGGACGCGACCCATCTTGTCGATCTCGCGATCATGGGGGCCGCCATGGCCACCATTGTTTTTGAACTCGAAACCCCAACCGTCGGGCTGCTGAACGTTGGCACGGAGGAGATCAAGGGTATCGAAGAAGTCAAAACCGCAGGCCGCCTTTTGCGCGAAACGGCTTTGCCCAATCTTGCCTATCACGGCTTTGTCGAAGGTGATGACATTGGCCGGGGCACGGTCGACGTTGTTGTGACGGAAGGCTTTACCGGAAACATCGCGCTCAAGACCGCCGAGGGCACGGCCAAGCAAATTGGTGCCTATCTGCGCAGCGCCATGAGTGCGACGCTGATGTCAAAAATTGGCTATTTCTTCGCCCGCAGCGCCTTTGCCGCACTGAAGGAAAAGATGGACCCACGCCGCGTCAATGGCGCGGTGTTTCTGGGTCTTGATGCCATCGTCATCAAAAGCCACGGCGGTACGGATGCGGTTGGACTCGCGGGTGCTATTGAAGTTGCCCACGACATGGTCCGCCAGGAACTTCTTGAAAAAATTCGCCGCTCTGTCGCGCTGGCCCAGGAAAGCCGGTCGCTCGACGCTGTTGATTCCACCGTTCCCACGCAACTTGTGGCGAGCCCCGAAGCCCTTTCCTGAGACGGACGTTCCACGTGTCGAATGCAATGTCGGCGTCAAGCGCCAAGAACACGCTGAAGAAAACCCTCCGGTCCGTGATCATCGGGACGGGCGCACAGCTGCCTGCCAAGCGCGTGACCAATGCCGATCTCGAAAAGATGGTCGATACATCGGATGAGTGGATCACCCAGCGCACCGGCATTGGGGCGCGCTATATTGCTGGCAAGGATGAAACAACCTCGACGCTGGCAACAGCCGCAGCACTAAAGGCCATGGCGGCAGCCAATGTCGGCCCGCAGGACATTGACCTTGTGATCGTGGCGACCTCGACACCGGACTATACCTTTCCCGCGACCGCAACGCAGGTTCAAGCTGCCCTTGGAATCACCCAGGGCGTTGCGTTTGATCTGCAAGCCGTGTGCTCAGGCTTTGTCTTTGGCGTGACAACGGCCGACAAGTTCCTGACTTCGGGATCGCACAAGTGCGCGCTCGTCATCGGCGCTGAAACCTTCTCACGCCTGCTCGATTGGGATGACCGCACGACCTGCGTGCTGTTCGGCGATGGTGCCGGGGCGGTGGTGATGCAGGCGCAAGAGGCAGAGGGCACCAACGCAGATCGCGGCGTGCTGACCTCGCATCTGAGATCCGACGGGCGCCATCGCGAAAAGCTTTATGTGGACGGCGGGCCTTCCACCACTGGCACGGTCGGGCATTTGCGGATGTCCGGCAAGGAAGTGTTTCGCCATGCGGTTGGCATGGTCACGGATGTCATCAAGGATGCGTTTGCGGCATCGGGCACCACGGCGGACGACCTGCATTGGTTTGTGCCGCACCAGGCCAACCAGCGCATCATCGATGCCTCCGCTGAAAAGCTTGGCATCCCGCTCGACAAGGTTGTGAAGACAGTTCACATGCACGGCAATACGTCGGCGGCCTCGATCCCGCTGGCGCTTGCCACCGCTGTCGAGGACGGTCGCATCCAGCCCGGACAGCTCGTGATGAT
>CAIZGQ010000768.1 GCA_903932565.1 uncultured Hyphomicrobiales bacterium | reverse complement strand
CCTTCCTTCACTTTGAAAGTGCGGCGCAGGAGATATTGCGCCGTCAGGCCTTTCAGCATCATCGCTGCGCCGGTGTCGTAGGAAATCTTCTTTGGCAGATCGACCAGGACCTTCGGGTCCATGATGCGCTCGGCGCAATAGGCACCGGGGGGCGAGGTGCCATAGGCGACGCGGTCGCCTTCTTTGAAATGCTTCACGCCCTTGCCGACGGCGACAATCTCACCAGCCGCCTCGTTGCCCGGGGTGAAAGGAACCGGCGTCGCATAAGCCCCTTCGCGGAAATAGACATCGAGGTAATTCAGGCCAATGGCGTGATGCTTGATGCGCACTTCACCGGGGCCGGGATCGCCGACCTCGACCTGCTCGACCTGCAGCACGTCGGGTCCGCCGACTTTGTGAACGCGAATGGCTTCAACCAAGGGATTCTCCTCCAAATTCGACGGCCCTGTCGGCCGTTTGCAGACAAGATAGGCCAATCGACGCCGATTGCGCAGCATCATAGCCAAAAGCAATGCGGACGCTAGAATGCCCAGTACGCAGTGCAGCTTTCGGTTGCGAGGCTGAGTCGCACCCAAATGAGCGTTGCCGTTTATGGCAGCAAGAGGAACCAGACGTCCATGTCCGCAATCCCCGACCGGGGGCGCACCCAGTCTGCCCGCGCCGTCAGCTTCGCAGAAATGTTCACGCCCAAGCTGATCAGCGTGTTCAAAGAGGGCTACGGCCTCAAAGAATTGCGGGCCGATGTTGTTGCGGGCCTGACGGTCGCCATCGTTGCCCTGCCCCTGTCGATGGCCATTGCCATTGGCTCTGGCGCAAAGCCCGAAACGGGCCTGTTTGCCTCGGTGGTCGGCGGCTTCATCGTGTCAGCTTTGGGCGGCAGTCGCTTCCAGATTGGCGGACCGGCGGGCGCGTTCATCGTATTGGTTGCAACCACCATCGAGCGTTACGGCTACGACGGGTTTCTGCTCGCAGCCATGCTCGCGGGGCTGTTTTTGCTGATCGTTGGCTATCTGCAGCTGGGCACGTACATCAAATACATTCCTCACCCTGTGACGATTGGATTTACGTCGGGCATCGCAGTCATCATCTTTGCGGGGGAAATCCACGATCTGCTGGGCCTGCATATTGCCAAAGAGCCGTCAGCTTTCGTGCCAAAACTGCAAACGCTCTGGGGCGCACTGCCGACGTTCAACCCGCTTGCTGTTGCGATGTCAGCTTTATGTATCGGCCTTATCTTAGGGTTACGCTCCTGGAAGCCGCGGTTTCCCGGCCTGCTTGTGGCCGTCGTACTCTCAGCCTTCCTGACGTGGGTCTTTGCGCTCGATATTGACACCATCGGCTCGCGCTTTGGCGGCGTGCCGCGCATGTTGCCGGCCCCCGCCTTCCCCACTTTCAGCTTTGCGCGCATCCTCGAAGTGCTGCCAGCTGCGATCGCGATGGCGGTTCTGGGCGGCATTGAATCGCTGCTCTCGGCGGTTGTTGCCGATGGCATGACAGGCCGCCGCCATCGCTCCAATTGCGAACTTGTGGCCCAGGGCTATGCGAATATCGCAAGTGCGCTGTTTGGCGGGCTCGTCATCACCGGCACCATTGCCCGCACCGCCACCAATGTGCGGGCCCGTGCGCATGGCCCCGTGGCGGGCATGCTGCATGCGCTGTTCCTGCTCGCCTTCATGCTGGTGGCAGCGCCACTTGCGACCTACATCCCGCTCGCAGCCCTTGCCGCTGTGCTTGCCATCGTGTCGTGGAACATGGCGGACCGCGTCGAGTTTGCCTCGATCTTGAAACATGATCGCGGTGAAGCGGCCGTGCTGCTGGCGACCTTTTTGCTCACGCTGTTCCGCGACTTGACGGAGGGCATTGCGGTTGGCGTGACGCTGGGCGCAATTCTCTTCATGCACCGCATGGCAACACTGGTGGAAGTGCAGACCCATGGCTCGCTGATCCAGACCGATGCGCCCGACAGCGACATTGGCAATGCGGGCTTTGCCGATATTGGCAACCGCGATGTGCAGATTTATCGCATTGCAGGACCGTTTTTCTTTGGTGCGGCAAGTTCCGTCGGCAAGGTGCTCGATGAAATTGCCGGTGCGCCGAAGGTGTTCATCTTTGACCTCTCAAGCGTGCCGCTGGCCGACGCCACAGCGGCGCAAACGCTAAAGGGCTTCATCGAAAAGATGAACAAGAAAGGCACGAAAGTCATTTTGAGCGGGGCTTCGCACGATGTGATGCGAACACTCCTGCAGAACGGTATTGATCGGCAACTTGCAGGGTTCTCATCCAGCGTGGAGGAAGCGCAAAAGCGCGCGGCGCGCGCATCAGCCGAGGCTGCCGGATAGCTTGTCGACGAACTGGCCGACGAACTTGCCTTGCGCGGCCGACCAAGCGACAAAGGCAGGCTGATTGATTTGGAGATTTTCAGATGGATGAACTTGTTGCCCGCATTGCCGCTGCTGCTGGCATTGATGCTGAT
>CAIZGQ010000767.1 GCA_903932565.1 uncultured Hyphomicrobiales bacterium | reverse complement strand
CACAATTTCGTGAAATCCGCGTTTGAAAAAGGTGCCGCAGCCGCCGTTGTGGACGAGGCCCATCTCAACATGTGCCGCGGCCTTGGCACGCTTTACGTCGTGCGCGACACACTGAAAGCCATGGAAGCTCTTGGCCGTGCCGCGCGAGCCCGCTCGCAGGCAGGCATTGTTGGCGTCACGGGGTCCGTCGGCAAAACCGGCACAAAGGAAATGCTGCGCGTGGCGCTTGCACCTTTTGGGTCCGTCCATGCCTCGGCCGCATCCTACAACAATCATTGGGGTGTGCCGCTGACGCTGGCGCGACTGTCCAAGTTAGCGAAGTTCGGGGTCTTTGAAATCGGCATGAACCATGCCGGCGAGATCACGCCGCTCGTTGGCATGGTGCGCCCGCTGGTTGCCATCATCACGACGATCGCGCCCGTACATCTTGAACATTTTCAATCCATCGATGGCATTGCGGATGCGAAGGCCGAAATCTTCAGTGGATTGCAGCCCGGCGGCACGGCGATCATCCATCGCGATGTGGCGCAATTCGAGCGGCTGAAAAAAGCGGCGATCGCCTCGCCGGCAGGCCGCGTGCTGAGCTTTGGCGAACATGCTACCAGCGATGCACGGCTGCTTGAATTCAAACCAACGTCCGATGGTTCCGTTGTTGTCGCCGAGATCATGGGACAGATGCTGACGTACGCGCTGCGAGCCCCCGGCAAACATCAGGCAGTCAACTCGCTCGCCGTGCTGTTGGCAGCCCATGCCCTTGGGCAGGATGTCTCTGTCGCAGCAAAAGCGCTTTCAAATTTCAGTCCGCCGACGGGGCGCGGCAAGCGGCTCATGCTCGGCTCCGCCAAAGCGCCCCTCATCGTGATCGATGAAAGCTACAACGCCAATCCGACATCGATGGCGGCCGCGTTGACGTTGCTTGGCGAAACCGACAAGTCGGTGTTGGGCCGTCGCATCGCGGTGCTTGGAGACATGCTTGAGCTTGGACCTGATGCCATCAATCTGCACAAGGGCCTGCGCGACGACATCCTGCGCAACAAGGTGGACCGCGTCTACGCCTGCGGGCCGATGATGAAGCACCTGTTTGACGCGCTGCCCGACGACATCAAGGGCACTTACGCGCCAACGTCGGAGGGGCTTCACGCGCCTTTGCTAGGGTTTGTCGGCGCAGAAGACGTCGTCATGGTCAAAGGCTCGAACGGCAGCCGCATGGCACCTGTCGTGGCGGCGCTCGCGCAACATTTTTCGGTGCCGGACAACGGCCCCCGCAAATCGGATTAGCTTCATGCTTTATTGGCTCACCGAGTTCTCGTATCTGTTCGGCCCGCTGAACCTGTTTCGCTACATCACCTTCCGGGCGGCAGGTGCGGCTGCAACAGCCTTGTTTTTCGTGTTCTTCTTCGGCCCCAATATCATTGCGGCCTTGCGCCTGAAGCAGGGCAAAGGCCAGCCGATCCGCGAAGACGGACCCGCCTCGCATCTGCTCACCAAGAAAGGCACGCCCACCATGGGCGGCCTGATGATCCTGGCGGGGACCATTGTCTCCACGCTGCTCTGGGCACGCTTGTCCTGGCCATTTGGCGGCTATGTTTGGACGACTCTGTTTGTGACCATCGGCTTTGGCGCGATTGGCTTTTATGACGATTATCTGAAAGTCACCAAGCAATCGCACAAGGGCTTTTCCGGCAGGGCGCGACTTGGGTGCGAGACACTTGTGGCTGTCATCGCCTGCATCGCCATGGTGATGATCAACAATTCATTTGTCGCGCTGCATGTGGCGAGTGCGCCAATCCAGACACATCTTGCCATTCCCTTCGTCAAAGACTTTCTGCCAGATCTTGGCATTTTCTTCTTTGCTTTCGGCGCCTTCATTATTGTGGCCTCCGGCAATGCGGTGAACCTGACCGATGGTCTTGATGGCCTTGCCATTGTGCCCTCGATGATTGCCGCAGGCACCTTTGCGATTATCGCGTACGCTGCGGGAAATCTGATTTTCTCCAGCTATCTCGGGATTAATTACGTGCCGGGCACGGGCGAATTGTTCATCGTCTGTGGCGCGATGATGGGCGCGGGCCTTGGCTTTCTTTGGTTCAACGCACCGCCCGCACAAATCTTCATGGGCGACACGGGATCGCTCGCGCTTGGTGGGCTTATCGGCACCATTGCGGTTGCTGTGAAGCACGAAATCGTCCTGGCCGTTGTGGGCGGGCTCTTCGTGCTCGAAGCGCTGTCGGTGATCGTGCAGGTCGCGTCCTTTAAACTGACAGGCAAGCGCGTCTTCCGCATGGCGCCCATCCATCATCATTTCGAGCAACTGGGATGGTCTGAATCCCAGATCGTCGTGCGCTTCTGGATCATTTCCTTTGTGCTCGCCCTTGTTGGGCTCGCCACGCTGAAAGTGCGCTGAGCATGACGCCGGTCACGACCTTTCGCGGCAAAAGCGTAGCGCTTTTTGGCTTGGGCGGCTCCGGCCTTGCGACCGCAAAAGCGCTGATCGCAGGTGGCGCACAGGTGCTCGCTTGGGATGATGGTGAGGCTGGTCGCGACTCAGCGCGTGATGCCGGCATTCCCGTCATGGATCTGCATTTGGCGGACTGGACGAAGATTGCAGCCTTGGTGTTGTCGCCCGGCGTGCCGTTGACGCACCCCGCCCCGCATTGGGCGGCTGGCCTCGCCCTTCTCGCTGGCGTTCAGATCATCGGGGACATTGAACTGTTCTGCCGCGAGCGCGCCAATTCAGCACCGCGTGCGCCGTTCATTGCCATCACCGGCACAAACGGAAAATCCACAACGACGGCGCTGATTGCGCATCTGTTCCGCACTGCCGGGTTTGACGTGCAGATGGGCGGCAACATCGGGGTGCCGATCCTGGCGCTGGAGCCGCCGAGCGCCAATCGCATTCACGTGATCGAATGCTCGTCATTCCATATCGATCTCGCGCCCTCAATTGACCCGACGGTTGGCATTCTCACAAATCTGACGCCCGATCACATTGATCGCCATGGCTCGATGGCGCAGTACGCCGCTGTCAAAGAAAAGCTTATTCGCGGGGCGGAAGTTGCGCTCATCAGCGTTGACGACGACTATTCCTGGGCGATCGGCCAGCGTCGCAACGAGCGTATGCCGCTGCCCGGACGCGGCGCGATTCCGATCTCTGTCCTGCGCCAGCTCGATTGGGGTGTCAGTCTCGATGGCACGCGGATCATCTCAAAACGCCCCAGCGCGATTGGCACTTTGTTGGGTGATATTCACAACGTCCCCACACTGCGCGGTCTGCACAATGCGCAGAATGCAGCCTTTGCGGTCGCCGCCGCTGACGTCTGGAAGATCGATGCCAGCGTGATCCAGGCCGGTCTTGCCACCTTCCCAGGCCTGCCGCATCGGATGGAGGATGTGGGCCGTCTCGCCCACGTGCTGTTCATCAATGATTCAAAAGCCACCAATGCTGACGCCGCTGAAAAAGCCCTGCTGTCGTTTGATAACATTTTCTGGATTGCCGGTGGCAAGGCCAAGGACGTCGGCATCGAGCCGCTCGCGCATCTTTTCCCCAAGGTTCGCAAGGCCTATCTCATCGGCGAGGCTGCACAACAGTTTGCGGCAACGCTCGCGGCGCATGTTCCCTACGAGATCTGCGGCACGCTGGAACATGCCCTCGCCAGCGCCGAGCGCGACGCGGCCGATTTGAATGTGGTGCAAAGCGTGGTGCTGCTCTCACCCGCTTGCGCTTCTTACGACCAGTTCCGCAATTTTGAAGTGCGGGGCGATACATTCCGAACACTCGTGCAGGCGCTCATCCAGCGCCGGGTTTCAGGTGGGTGACATGGTTTCACGTGTAGATCGCTCACAATTTGCAACCTGGTGGTGGACGGTGGATCGCTGGCTACTGGCCTCGATTGGCTTCCTCATGGTGCTCGGCCTTGTGCTGACACTCGCGGGCAGCCCGCCGGTTGCCGAGCGCCTTGGCCTGTCGACGTTCCATTTCGTCAACCGGCAGGTCCTGTTTCTCATTCCCACGATTCTGGCGCTCCTTGGTCTGTCGTTTCTGTCGCCGCGCCACGTGCGCCGCGTCGCGCTTGTCGTTTATGCGCTCGGCATGGTCCTGATCGTGATCGCGCTGCTCTATGGACATGAAGTGAAGGGCGCCAAGCGCTGGATCTTCGGTATCCAGCCCTCTGAATTCATCAAGCCTGCCTTCGTTATTTTAGCAGCCTGGGGCTTTTCAGAAGGCGCACGCCGTCGCGATGTCCCCGGCACCCTCCTCGCATTTTGCCTACTGCCGCTGACTGTCGTTCCGCTGCTGCTGCAGCCGGATTTCGGCCAGACAATGCTGCTTGCGCTCGTCTGGGCCGCGCTGTTCTTCATGGCAGGGCTGCACTGGTTCTGGATCGCGAGCCTCTCGGGCGTCGGCATCTCCGGCATTTTACTCGCTTACAAATTCGTGCCCCACGTCCGGGCGCGAATTGAAAAGTTCATGGATCCGGGCGTGAGCCTCAGCGCCAGCGATACGTTTCAGGTGGACACCGCCATCGACAGCTTTATCTCGGGTGGTTGGTTTGGAAAGGGACCTGGTGAAGGAACGCTGAAAACCCATCTGCCTGACAGCCATACGGATTTTATTTTCGCGGTGACGGGTGAAGAATTCGGTATCCTCGTCTGCATGGGCATTGTCGGCATTTTCGCCTTCATTGTGCTGCGCGGCTTGCTGCTTGCGGCGAAGAATGAAGATCCGTTTTGCCGCTTTGCCTCAGCCGGCCTTTTGCTTTTGTTTGGAATCCAAAGCGCCGTCAACTTGTCAGTCAATCTGCATTTGATGCCAGCCAAGGGCATGACATTACCTTTTATTTCCTATGGCGGTTCTTCGCTCCTCTCATTGTCACTTGCCATGGGCTTTCTTGTTGCGGTGACGCGCAAGCGCCCACGGTCCGAAATTTTTGATCGGGTGGAACACGCATGATGTTAGGACCTGTTTTAATTGCGGCCGGTGGAACCGGCGGACATTTATTTCCAGCTGAAGCCCTTGCCTCTGCACTGACTGCCCGCGGCATTGCCGTCGAACTCGTAACCGACAATCGCGCTGTCAAGTACACGGGTGCCTTCGCAACCCACCGCGTGCATATTTTGCCAGCTGCAACGCCGACCGGCGGAAGTTTCTTCGGCAAGCTCAAGGCCCTTTGGATTTTGCTGCGGGGCACTCTGGCCGCCCGCAGCCTGATCCGGGATGTGCAGCCTTCTTGCATGGTCGGCTTTGGTGGCTACCCCACCGTCGCGCCCCTCACCGCTGCTTCGCAGCTTGGTGTGCCGACCATCCTGCACGAGCAAAACGCCGTGATGGGCCGGGCCAACAGGTTTCTAGTCAATCGAGCCGACCGTATCGCGACCGGATTCAAGGCCCTCGAAGGTATCTCGTCGGAAGCAAAGCTGAAATGTGTGCAGACCGGAAATCCGGTTCGCCCGGCCGTGCTGGAAGCGGCCAACCTTCCCTATCCGCAATCGAGCGACCGCCTGCTGCATATTCTGGTCACGGGCGGATCGCAGGGGGCCCGCGTGATGGCGGACATTGTCCCGGCCGCTATCGAACTGATCTTTCCAGAATTGCGCAACAGCATTCGCATTGTGCAGCAGGCGCGGGGTGAGGACGCCGAGCGTGTCACCCAGGACTACAAGCGAATGAAGATTGAGGCTGTGGTGAAGCCGTTTTTTGATGATCTGCCAGCCCGCATTGCAGCAGCACATCTCGTCATCAGCCGCGCGGGGGCCTCCACCGTATCGGAACTCGCTGTTATCGGGCGGGCCTCGATCCTTGTGCCCTTCCCCCATGCGCTGGATCAGGATCAGGCGGCCAATGCGGAGCAACTTGCGGAAACCGGCGCGGCGGAGATCATCCGCCAGATCGCTTTCACACCAGAACGCCTTGCCAAACTGATTGACCATGCGCTAGCGGACCCCGACCTGCTGATGGAGAAAGGTCAATCAGCCCGGACGGCGGGCCGACCGGACGCTGCCGAACGGCTAGCGGACCTAGTGCTGGAAACCATCGCGCTGAGACAGCCCAACCGTGGACGAAACGTGGGTTGAAACGATGGACTGAGACGCTTTTGCGGGATATGGCGAACCCAAACCCGAGTGGTCCGCCACAGCAAATGATCCGGCAAGCTGGGTCCTGATGAACGCGGGTGCGTTCTGATCTGGAGATATGTGCATGAAACTGCCGAGCGAACTTGGCCCCATCCATTTTGTTGGCATCGGCGGCATCGGCATGTCTGGCATTGCCGAAGTGCTCCTGAACCTTGGCTATGATGTGCAGGGGTCGGATGCCTCCGACAACGCCAATGTGAAGCGCTTACGCGACAAGGGTGCTCGGATCTCAATCGGCCAGTCCGAAGACAACCTCGGCAAGGCCGCGGTTGTCGTCGTCTCGACCGCCATCAAGCGTGACAATCCGGAACTGGCAGCTGCCCGCGAGCGCCGCCTGCCCGTGGTGCGCCGTGCCGAGATGCTGGCCGAACTCATGCGCCTCAAGCAATGCGTTGCGGTTGCCGGGACGCATGGCAAGACCACGACGACATCGCTTGTGGCAACATTGCTGGATGCGGGTGGGTTCGACCCCACCGTCATCAACGGCGGCATCATCAACGCCTATGGCACCAACGCGCGGCTTGGTGGCGGCGAGTGGATGGTGGTCGAGGCGGACGAAAGCGACGGCACGTTTCTGAAATTGCCGGCGGATGTGGCGATCGTCACCAATATCGATCCCGAGCATCTCGACCATTTCAAAACGTTTGACGCCATCAAGCTGGCGTTTCGCACGCTGGTTGAAAACCTGCCCTTTTACGGATTTGCCGTGATGTGCATCGATCATCCGACGGTGCAGGAGCTCGTCGGCCGCATCGAGGATCGCCGGGTCATCACCTATGGCGTCAATCCGCAGGCCGATGTGCGCCTCCTGGATGTGGACCTGAAGGGCGGCGTGTCGCGCTTCAATGTCATCATCCGGGACCGCAAGACAGCCAATGCCACCTACATCGACAATCTGGTGTTGCCGATGCCGGGGCATCACAACGCGCTCAACGCGACGGCCGCCATTGCAGTGGCTTATGAGCTGGGCATGAGCGTCGACAAAATCCGGGACGCACTTTCAAAGTTTGGCGGTGTGAAACGGCGGTTCACAAAGACCGGCGACTGGAATGAGGTGCAGATTTACGACGATTACGGGCATCATCCGGTCGAAATCAGCGCTGTGCTGCGAGCCGCGCGCGCCTCCACGCCCCATGGCGTGATCGCTGTCGTTCAGCCCCACCGCTATTCCCGCCTGCAAGCGTTGTTCAATGATTTTGCCACCTGCTTCAACGACGCCGACACCGTGATTGTGGCGGATGTCTATGCGGCCGGTGAAGCGCCCGTCGATGGAATCGACCGCGACCATCTGGTGGCGGCCATCAAGGCCCACGGGCACCGGCAGGCGCTGGCGCTGAAAAGCCCCGAGGACCTCGCCCGCATGATCAAGGATCTGGCGGCCCCCGGCGATTACGTTGTGTGTCTGGGTGCCGGCTCCATCACACAATGGGCTTACGCGCTCCCCGCCCAACTGGCGCAGATGAAGTAGCGCCACGCTTCAATCAGTTCAGCTGCTGCAGCACCGAAAACAGATTGGAGACCGAGTAGGCTGCGGCCTCCAGATCTGGCGAGAGATTTGCCGGATCTGTTATCAGCTTG
>CAIZGQ010000766.1 GCA_903932565.1 uncultured Hyphomicrobiales bacterium | reverse complement strand
TGATGTCATTGCTTGCACTGGTGTTCATGCCAGCTGCGGTTCTGGGCACACGCAAACTTGCTGGTCGGGTCCGCAAGGTGATGATGACGGAGTTCGCGGGCTTTGCGAACCTGATGCACTCCATGGCGGAAGCGAGTCAAGGCATTCGCGTCGTCAAGTCTTTTACCCTCGAGCCGACCCTTGAGGCGCGCCAGTCAGCGTCCATCGCTGGGCTTGAGCAAGCCTCCAACAAACTCTCGATGGTGAGTGCGCGCTCAAGCCCGATGATGGAGGCGATGGGCGGCTTGGCAATCGCGATGGTTGTTATTTACGGCGGCTGGCGTGTGATCGAAACCAACGAGCCGCCCGGCACCTTCTTCTCGTTCATCACAGCATTGCTGCTCGCTTATGAGCCGGCCAAACGCCTTTCGCGGCTGCACGTTGACTTTAGTGCGAGCCTGCTTGGTGTCTCCATGCTTTACCAGTTTCTGGATGAGCCGAGCGATGAAGCTGGCCGCGACGAAGGTCCCGCGTTGCAGGTCCAGCAGGCACGGATCGAGATGCGGGATCTTGAGTTTGCCTATCGCGACGGCGAGTCCGTGCTGTGCGGGCTTAATCTGGTTGCCGAAGCTGGCCAGACGACGGCGCTGGTTGGTCGATCCGGTGCGGGAAAAAGCACCTTGATGAGTTTGCTTTTGCGCTTTTGGGACGTCCAGCACGGTGCAATTTTGATCGACAGGCAGGACATCAACAGCGTGTCTCGCATGTCGTTGCGCCGACAAATCGCCTATGTGGCGCAAGACAACTTCCTGTTTTCCGGGACACTTCGGGAAAACATTGCGGTCGGCCGTCCGGGTGCCAGTGAGGACGAGATCATCGAGGCAGCGCGCGCAGCCCACGCGCACGAATTTATCGCCACCTTTGAGCGCGGCTATGACACGCAATGTGGCGAGCATGGTTTGCAGCTGTCCGGCGGGCAACGCCAGCGCATTGCCATTGCGCGAGCCTTTTTGAAGAATGCTCCCATTTTACTGCTTGATGAGGCAACGTCTGCGCTCGATACAGCGTCAGAGCAGGCGATCCAATCGGCGCTTGAGCGCCTGCGTGAAGGGCGCACGACGTTGGTCATTGCGCATCGCCTGTCTACCATCCGGTCGGCTGACAAAATCTTGGTGATGGACGCTGGCCGCATTGTCGAAGATGGCCACCACGATGAGCTTATGGCCCGCGATGGCGCGTACCGGCTTATGGTCGAAGCGCAGTTCGGCAAAATGCCGGAAGGGGCTGTGTCGTGATGTCTTTTGAAAATAAGAGCCTTCCATGAGAATCTTAATCACGGGCGGAGCAGGGTTCATTGGATCAGCTTTGGTCCGGCGTATCCTATCCAAGACAGCGCATGACGTCCTCGTCTACGACAAGCTCACCTATGCCGGAAATCTGGCCTCTTTGGAGCCTGTTTCCAGCGATGCCCGGTATCATTTCACGCAAGGCGATATCTGCGACGCTGCTGCGGTTCGACAGGCATTTGACAGCTTTCGCCCGAATTGGGTTATGAATTTGGCCGCTGAAAGCCACGTCGATCGATCAATCGATGCCCCTGCCGACTTCATTCAAACCAATGTTGTGGGAACTGGCGTTATGTTGCAGGCAGCGCTCGGATATTGGCGCGCACTATCGGCTCATGAAAAAGACGATTTTCGGTTTCATCACATTTCCACAGACGAAGTTTTTGGGTCTCTGGGGGCAGAGGGGTTCTTTCGCGAGGACACGGCCTATCAGCCCCGCTCTCCGTATTCAGCAACAAAAGCCGCTTCGGATCATCTGGTGCAAGCTTGGTCGCACACGTACGGACTTCCGATTTTGTTGACGAATTGTTCCAACAATTACGGACCCTATCATTTTCCCGATAAGTTGATGCCGTTGATGATCATCAATGCTTTGGAGGGGCTTCCTTTGCCTGTCTACGGCGATGGCAAAAACGTTCGGGATTGGCTGTTTGTTGAAGATCACGCAGACGCTTTGATTGCTGTCATTGAGCGTGGCAAGATTGGTGAAAATTATAATATTGGCGGAAATTGTGAACGCCGAAATCTCGATGTGGTTGAGAAAATTGCAGATCTTGTGGACGAACTGGTGCCGCAAGACGGCTCACGTCGCGATCTCATTCGATTTGTGACGGACAGGCCTGGGCACGACCAGCGTTATGCCATTGATGCCTCAAAAATTGAGCGGGAGCT
>CAIZGQ010000765.1 GCA_903932565.1 uncultured Hyphomicrobiales bacterium | reverse complement strand
ATGCGTTGCCGGGCGAGGCGGTGCGGGCCTATGTGGATGGAGAGCGCGGACGGCTGACCGAAATCATCACGCCAAGCCCGGACCGGATTGAGGCTTTCTGCCAGTATTTCACCATCTGCGGCGGCTGTGCCGTGCAGACATTGTCGGCAGCGCCCTATCAGGCCTGGAAGCGCAATCTCGTGGTCACCGCGTTGCGGCAGGCGGGTGTCGCAGCCGAGGTGGGCGAGCTCGTCGATGCGCATGGAGCGGGCCGCCGGCGCGCGACCTTCCACGTCCGCGTTGAGGCCAATGCGGCCGGGCGTCGGCGCATCGACGTCGGCTTTATGCAGGCACGCGCCCACACCATCGTTGATCTGCAAGAATGCCCCATTCTGGCGCCGTCCATGGACAAGGCGTTGCCCGGCGCGCGCCTGCTGGCTGAGACGCTGGCACATCTCGACAAGCCGCTCGACTTGCTCGTGACGGCGACACTTGAAGGACTGGATATCGACATTCGCGGGGCCGGGGCCATCGACGACCAGATGCGGCAGAAACTGCTGCAATTGGCCGAAAAACTCGATCTCGCCCGTCTTTCCAACCATGGCGACATCATCATTGAGCGGCGTCCGCCTCGCTTGCAGATGGGCCGCGCCTCGCTGCGCTTGCCACCGGGCGCTTTTCTGCAGGCCACGGAAGCGGGCGAGCAGACACTGGCTGATCTTGTCACCAAGGCCGTCGGCCGCGTGAAGAAAGTTGCCGATCTCTTTTGTGGTGTGGGTACGTTTGCGTTGCGCCTGGCTGAAACATCGGAAGTGCTGGCGATTGATTCTGAACGGCATGCCATTGCAGCGTTGACGCGTGCGGCCGGTGAAGTTCAGGGCCTGCGAAAAATCACAGCCGTTGTGCGCGATCTGACAAAGCGCCCCGTTGTTGCCAGCGATCTCGGCAATGTGGATTTGTCTGGCTGTGAAGCCGTTGTGTTTGATCCGCCGCGCGCCGGAGCCGAGCCGCAGGCCCGGGCCATTGCAGCAACGGCAATTCCCAAAGTTGTGGCCGTGTCCTGCTCGGCAGGGACGTTTGCGCGCGACGCCAAAATCCTGATCGAGGGTGGCTACCGGGTTGACAGCATCACACCGGTCGATCAGTTCCGCCACGCACCCCATGTCGAGATTGTCGGTGTGTTTTCCAAGCCGGTGATCAAGGCCACCAAGCGTCGGGGGTTGCTTGGGTGACGTTTGCCACGCTTGACCCCGTGCAACCCGCGCTCCAAAACTTGACGCAACCGGAGGAGACCGCATGAAGCCGCCGCTGAAGATTATGCTGTGTGCGCCGCGCGGCTTTTGCGCTGGTGTTGTGCGCGCGATCGATGCGGTCGAGCAGGCGATCGAACAATATGGCGCACCGGTCTACGTGCGTCACGAGATCGTCCACAATCGCTACGTTGTGGATGATCTGAAGGCCAAAGGCGCGATCTTTGTGAAGGAGCTGGATGAAGTTCCCGCCAACGGCGCACCCGTCATCTTCTCCGCGCACGGTGTGCCGAAGTCCGTGCCGGCAGATGCGAGTTCTCGAAACCTTCTGGCCATCGACGCGACATGTCCGCTGGTCACCAAAGTGCATCGCGAGGCGGAAATCCACCACAAGCGCGGGCGTCTGATTGTACTCGTGGGCCACAAGGGGCACCCCGAGGTGGTGGGGACATTGGGGCAATTGCCGGACGGCGCCGTGGTGCTGGTCGAAACTGTCGAAGATGTGGCGCAACTGGAACCTGCAGCCGGACAAGCGCTCGCTTACGTGACCCAGACGACGCTTTCGGTCGATGACACGCGCGAGATTGTTGAGGCGCTGGCTGCGCGGTTCCCGGATATTTTTGGTCCCAACAAGGGCGACATCTGCTACGCGACGACGAACCGGCAGGAGGCTGTGAAGGCCGTGGCGCCGCGGGTCGATGCGATGCTTGTGGTGGGTTCGCCCAATTCCTCGAACTCTCAGCGCCTGCGTGAGACGGCCGAGCGGGCGGGCTGTCCGATTTCACAATTGGTGCTGCGCGATTCT
>CAIZGQ010000764.1 GCA_903932565.1 uncultured Hyphomicrobiales bacterium | reverse complement strand
GAATGAAGACACGAGGATGCGAACTGACGGTCAGACATGCAATGTTTTTGGCAAGCTTCGTGCCACATATAGCTGCTGCGACACGCCACCAACGCGCCCATGAAGCAGACAATCCACTGCCGCAATCAACAGTTTATCGATTTTCCGGACCTCTGAAAGCGCAGCCATTACTGGCACGAAGTCTGCAGAGCTGGTTTTGACCGATTGTTCAACAGCCAGGTCCGCAGCTTGTCGTTCAGGAGACTTCGGATGAACAAAAGATTTGGGATCAGCCTCGCACTTGCCGTGCTTGCCATGCCCGCCACCAGCCAGGCGCAAACATCGGCTAAGTTTTCGCTGGACTGGACTGTCATCGGAACACATGCGCCCTTTTCGGTCGCACTCGACCAAAAACTGTTCGAGAAAGAAGGGCTGAAGGTCACGATTGACCGCGGCTATGGGTCGGTCGACACAATCACCAAGGTCGCCAACGGCGTTTATGACTTTGGCTTTGCCGACCCCAACCTTCTTCTTAAATACAATTACGAAAATCCGGACTCCAAGGTCACGATGGTTCTTTTGGTCTATGATGGCGGCCAATCGGCCATCGTCGGCCGCAAATCGTCCGGCATTGCGTCTCCCAAGGGACTGGAAGGCAAGAAAATCGGAGCTCCTCCCGGCGACAATTCCCGCCAGATGTTCCCGGTTTACGCGAAGGCAGCGGGCATTGACGCCAGCAAGGTCGAGTGGGTATCAGCGAACCCCGCCCTCAAAGAAACGCTTTTATCAAAAGGCGATGTCGACGCCGTCGCGACGCTGGAACCAACAACGCTGCTCAGCCTGAAAAAACTTGGCGCGAACACGGATGATTACATCAGTCTGCGTTACTCGGTATTCCTCCCCGAGCTCCTGGGGACCGGCATCATTGTGTCGCAAAAAACATTAAAAGAGAAACCGGATATGGTGAGAGCCTTCGTCAAGGCTGTCGTCGCAGGCGAGAAAATTGCGCTCGCCGATCCTGCGACAGCGATCAAATCCCTGACCCTGATTGATCCGATGGCGGACGTTGCTAACGAACTCACGCGCTTCAAGCTTGGTGTGGACATGTCGATGGGAGCCGCGAATCTGAAAGCCCAGGGTATTGGCAGTGTGTCACCGGAGCGACTTTCAAAAGCGCTCGGGTATCTTGCGGAAACATTCGGGGTCCCTCTGCCGGCAGACCTGTCGACGATATATGATCAGAGCTTCCTCCCGCCGGTCGAAAACCGAACCTTCTGATCCGCGTCAACCACCGAGCGCCAGGAGTGCCGCAGGATGAACGCGCGTCGCCGATTGCTTCTGCGGACAATGCCCTGGATTGTTGCGGCAGGCCTGTTTGTCATCTGGGAGGGCGCATGCGCGGGCCTTGGGGTGCGGCCAACAGTTCTGCCGCGACCCAGCGCCATCGCCATGGCTCTGGTGCAATACTTTCCCATCATCACGCTCCAGATGTCGCAAACGCTGATTTCAACGCTGATCGGCTTTGGGTTGGCCGTGGGCGTTGGCTTGGGACTGGGACTCTTGATTGGCGGATCGTCGCTCGCCTATGCGGGTTGCTACGGCCTGCTTGTCGGGTTCAACTCAATCCCGAAAGTCGCTCTCGTGCCGGTCTTCGTCATCTGGTTCGGCATTGGAACCATTCCAGCAATCCTTACAGCCTTTACGCTGTCGTTCTTCCCCATCGTGGTCAATGTGGCAACAGGCATCGCCACGATCGAACCTGAAATGCGTGACGTTCTGCGCTCGCTCCGTGCACGCGAATCTCAAATTCTGTTGAAGATCGGGCTGCCGCGCAGTCTGCCTTACTTCTTCGGTTCGTTAAAAGTCGCCATTTCGTCAGCTTTTGTTGGATCCATCACGTCTGAGACCATCGCCTCCAACAATGGAATCGGGTATCTGATGATATGGGCATCTTCGCAGTTTAACGTGCCACTTATCTTTGCATCCCTCACAGTCGTCGGCATCTTTGGCATCGTGCTCTATAAGCTCTTCAGCATGATTGAAAATCACATGACAGGCTGGGCGCAACGCGGATCACATGCCGTTTAAACTGGCACGCGCCTTGCGAAGTTTAAAGCGGCAATAAAACAAATTTCGATGCCCGTGCCAGCGCAAACAAAGCACGACAGACTGCATTTTGTTCAAATAGGGGAAAGCAATGTTGAAAAACATGTTCGGACGGAAAATTCTGTTCGCATCCGCTTTTTCGCTTCTGGCCCTGGCAGCCCAGGCGCAAACGAACGAACCGTTCCGCGGCAAAACAATTACCCTCTACATTGGCTTTGGTGCCGGTGGAAGTTATGATTTTTACTCGAGACTCATTGCGCGACACATCGGCAAGTATATTCCCGGCAAACCAACTGTGATCGCAACATCGATGCCCGGCGCAGGCAGCTT
>CAIZGQ010000763.1 GCA_903932565.1 uncultured Hyphomicrobiales bacterium | reverse complement strand
GCGCTTCGCGATTTCTGAGACGATCGCGATTCATTCGGTAGTCGGGATCATCCGCAAGCTCAGGCAATTCAAGCAATGTCACCAGCCGCGTAAATTGCGCATCATTGCCGCAGGCAATAATGAGATCGCCATCCTGCGCCGGAAAAACATCATAAGGCACAATGCTGGCATGCTGATTGCCCCAGCGTTTGGGCGGTTGCCCGGAGAGCAGATAATTGATGCCCTGATTGCCGAGCAGCGCCACGGTCGTATCCAGAAGACAGCAATCAATAAACGCGCCTTCACCCGTTTTCGCCCGTCCCAATAAAGCTGCCTGCACAGCGTTGGCCGCATAAAGTCCGGTGAACAAATCCGAGATCGCGATGCCGGCCTTCATCGGCGGGCCATCAACCGCCCCCGTGATGGACATCGCACCAGCCATGCCCTGCACCATAAAATCATAGCCCGCACGCGACGCATAAGGGCCCGTCTGGCCAAAGCCTGAAATCGAGCACCAGATCATGCCTGGATTGAGCGGCTTCAGGCTTTCGTAATCGAGCCCATATTTGACAAGCCCGCCGACTTTGAAATTCTCAAGCACCACGTCAGCATGCGCCACAAGTCGACGCACGATGGCCCGGCCCTCCTCGCTGTCAAAGTCTGCTTCAAGCCCACGCTTGCCGCGATTGCAGGAATGGTAATAGCCCGCGCCAAGGTTCTCGCCCTCAACGCCGTCCACAAAAGGGGGACCCCATTCGCGCGTGTCGTCACCTGCCCCTTTGCGCTCAACCTTGACGACGTCTGCGCCAAGATCTGCGAGCAGCTGCGCACACCAAGGTCCCGCCAGAATGCGGGCGAGTTCCAAAACCTTCAAACCCGCCAGAGGACCCGTACTCATTCATCTTTCCTTCGCACGCCGTGAACATATCAATCCACCGACGCACGTCCAACGCTATGATAGCGAAAGCCGCGCCGCTTCATATCGTCAGGCCGATAGATGTTGCGCAGATCGACAATGGTGGGCGTCTTGAGAAGCTCTTTCACGCGGATCAGATCGAGCGCGCGAAACTGACCCCATTCTGTCACAATCACCAGCGCGTCCGCACCTTCGATGCAGGTATAAGGATCATCACAAAAAGTCACATTCTTGAGAAGTGGCCGCGCCTGAGCCATGCTTTCAGGATCGTGGGCCTTGATCGTCGCGCCTGCTGCCTGCAAGGCGGCAATGATTTCGAGCGACGGGGCTTCGCGCATGTCGTCGGTATTGGGCTTGAAGGCAAGGCCGAGCATCGCAATGGTTTTGCCGGAGACGCTGCCATGGCAGGCAGCCAGCACTTTGGTCGCCATCTTGCGTTTGCGGGCCTCGTTGACCTCTGCCACGGCCTCGACAATGCGCACGGGAGAATTATGCGCCTGGGCCGTTTGCACCAGCGCAACTGTGTCTTTTGGGAAGCAGGAGCCACCATAGCCCGGTCCCGCATGCAGAAACTTGCTGCCAATGCGATTGTCGAGACCAATGCCGCGCGCCACATCCTGCACATCGCAGCCAGTCACTTCGCAAAGATCCGCCATTTCATTGATGAAGGTAATCTTGGTGGCGAGAAACGCGTTCGCGGCATATTTGATGAGTTCCGACGTCCGACGCGATGTGAAGACAATCGGCGAAGAGTTCAGGAAAAGCGGGCGATACAATTCGCTCATGACATCGCGGGCGCGCTGGTCGTCCGTGCCAACAACAATGCGATTGGGTATTTTAAAATCCGTAATGGCCGCGCCTTCGCGCAGAAACTCCGGGTTGGACACAACGGCGAATTCCGCGTCGGGCCGAAGTTCGCGGATGATGCGCTCCACCTCGTCGCCCGTGCCCACCGGCACCGTCGATTTTGTTACGACAACCGTGAAGCCATCCAGGGACGCTGCAATCTCGCGCGCGGCCGCATAGACATAGGAGAGGTCTGCGTGACCATCGCCATTGCGCGGAGGCGTGCCCACGGCGATGAACACGGCCTCGGCTCTTGCGACAGCAGGCCCGAGATCCGTGGTAAATGAGAGGCGCTGCTGTTTGACGTTGTTACTGACCAGATCTTCGAGGCCGGGCTCATAGATCGGCATGACACCTTTCTCAAGCGACGCGATGCGCTCGGCACTTTTGTCGACGCACACGACCATATGGCCGAAGTCCGAGAAGCAGGCTCCCGACACAAGACCAACGTAACCCGAGCCGATCATGGCGACGCGCATGGACTAACCCTTATCTCGTGGGGCACGCCGGGCCCTGGCCGCGCGCCGCTGAAGCTGAAACCCTTGCTCAAACGCCGCAAGGCAAGCGTTTGGATCTGTCTTATCGGCGCAATCCTGCCTCTGGCTGTCAGCGCAAGCCAAAGTTCACATGCGAAATCAGGCCATGCGACATCAGATTCGGCCACCAGCGTCTGTCTTCAACCAGGCCGCACCGCAGGCCTTGGCCAAATCGCGCACGCGCAGAATGTAGCTCTGGCGTTCTGTCACAGAGATGACACCGCGCGCATCGAGCAAGTTGAACATATGGCTCGCCTTGATGCACTGGTCGTAGGCGGGAAGCACCATCTCGTGGCGGGCGTCAGGGCCCTTGTCGCCGAATTTCAGCAGAGCCGTGCATTCGGCTTCCGCGTCCTTGAAATGCTGAAACAGATTGTCGGTGTTCGCAGCTTCAAAATTGTGACGCGAATATTCCTGTTCCGCCTGCTGGAAAACCTGGCCATAGGAGATCTTTGCGTCGCCCTCCAGACCATTGAAGTTCAGGTCGTAGACGTTCTCAACGCCCTGCACATACATGGCGAGACGCTCAAGGCCGTAGGTCAATTCGCCCGAAACCGGCGAACATTCGATACCGGCAACCTGCTGAAAATAAGTGAACTGGGACACTTCCATCCCATCGCACCAGCATTCCCAGCCAAGGCCCCAGGCGCCCACTGTGGGACTTTCCCAATCGTCCTCGACGAAGCGGATGTCGTGCAGCCTGGCATCAACACCGAGGGCGGCCAGCGAGCGCAAATACAGATCCTGCAGGTCGGGCGGCGACGGCTTCAGGATCACCTGAAACTGGTAATAATGCTGGAGCCGGTTCGGGTTCTCGCCGTAGCGCCCATCCTTCGGGCGACGCGAGGGCTGCACATAGGCCGCCTTCCAGGGCTTGGGACCTAGCGAGCGCAGCGTGGTTGCCGGATGAAAGGTGCCGGCCCCAACCTCCATGTCATAAGGCTGGAGAATGACGCAGCCCTGCTCGGCCCAGAAGCGCTGCAGGGTCAGAATAAGCCCCTGAAACGAGCGCTTGGGATCAAGAGCCGGAGACATCGCAGGCGGATCGAGGGTGGTAACCGACATTTCAACTCTTGGTGCAGGAGCTTTGCAAAGTTGGCGGCACCCTAAGAGCGGCCTTCCGAGGGGTCAACGGCACAGTTCTGTGTCGATGGCCGCAGGCACTTGCCGAAAATGAACGCAAAATGAATGGGCCGCTCAGGCTCTGTTCAGTGGATCCAACTGAATTTAAACCAGGTTCGCGGTGCGGTTTTGTAGGTTCAAGACATCACCCGCGCCCCAAAGTTAGGCTTCCAATCATCAGCAGATCGAAGGAGTGAGCCATGATCGCTTTTTCTCGCATCACCTTGCCCGGATCGGCCAAAGTCGCGTTAAGCGTCGCGGCCATCGCCCTTGCCTCGAGCCTGAGTTTCGCCACCCCTGCCGCGGCCCAATGGCATGGCCATGGTGGCTATGGCGGCCATCCGCACTTCTACGGGGGCTGGGGCGGCGGCTATCGCCCGCGTCCTTATTTTTACGGCGGACCAGCCTATTTCGGCGGCTATTACGCGCCTCCTGCCACCTGCTACGTGCGTCGCAGATGGGTGCCGGGACCCTATGGGTGGCATTGGGTGCGACGCCGCTTCTGCACGTACTGACGCCTGTTCAATCGGTCAGCGGCGCGCCCTGGTGGAGTGCCGCGACAAGGGGCGTGAACGCACCATCCG
>CAIZGQ010000762.1 GCA_903932565.1 uncultured Hyphomicrobiales bacterium | reverse complement strand
TCGAATGCCCGGGGGAAGATCGACCGCGACTTTTTCCTGACGGCCAGGCGAGTTCACGCCCGCCTGAATCCATGTGATGCTGGTCAGATCAACATTGTAATCTTCACTCAGAAAGCCACGAACATAAATCCCGGCGGTCTGTGACCATTCGGGGATTCCGATCGTCTTTCCTTCGAGATCTTTCGGACCTGCCATGCCGCAATCGCGTCGAACATAGAGAGCCGAATGGCGAAACACGCGCGATGGAAAAACCGGTAACGCAACGACAGACGAGACGCCAGCAGCCGCCATCGAGATGTATTTTGCAAATGACATCTCGGTCACGTCGAACGCATCCGGCCTGGCATGGAGCCCAAAAATAACGTCGACGTCCTGCGTTGCTGCAACAAGGCGCACGTTGTCGACCTTGATGCGCCCATCCATCAAGTCGCGAACGTGGTCATAGTCGCTCAGTGCAACCGATAGATCGAGCGGTGCGGGATCCAAGGCAGCACGTGCCCGTGTTGGCTTTGCGATCAGGCCTCGTTGCGTCCTGCAATTTCGGCCTGCCAGGGTGCCAGCTTGCGTTCAACAAAGCCGATGAACGACGTCAAGCCAATGGCGAGCACGACCAGCACAACGATGGGAACAAACATCGTGGCCGTGTCGAAATTGTTGGCGGAGTTGATGATGATGGCGCCAAGGCCAGATATCGCCGTGAAGAATTCCGCAATGATCATCGCAACGACTGCGCGCCCAATGGCGAGCTTCATGCCAGCGACAATGTAGGGCAACGTCGCGGGGAACACGATCCGGCGAAGGATGACGGAGTTTGGTGCCACAAGTGCGCGCCCGACTTCAATAAGGCTCTTGGGCACAGCGCGCACGCCAAGCCATGTGTTGATGCAGATTGGAAACACAGACATCAAGAAGATGATCGTCACCTTCACCGCGAATCCAAGCCCAAGCCATAACGTCAGCAATGGTACGAGGGCCACCAGCGGCATGGCGAACCCCGCCGTCACATAGATGCCAAACAACGCCTCAAACACGGCATAACGGCCCAGCAACAAGCCCAGCGGCGCGCCAATGAGGATGGCGATGCCATAACCCAAAACAAACGGACGAAGGCTATCGTAAGTCGCTGACCACAGGGCACCCGTCCGCGCAAGCTCCCAGAACGCAACCGCAATCGCCGAAGGATAAGATGCGAAGATGGGGTTGACGCGACGCCCGGCAATCTCCCACAGCACCAGCGCCACAAAAACCGAGATCAATGTCAGCACAAACTTCGGAATTTTGCGCTCGGCGGGCTCCACGAATCCATCTTCATCCGCAGATGATTTGATGGCGGCCTGATCAATGATTGCTGACATTTTTGGGCTTCCCAAATGGTCTTTACGCAGGTTTCTCAGCGCATATTTTCTGGTGCAGGTCGCAGTCTTAAACAACGACCGTTTTTATTGTGCGTGTTTAATTGACGCTTTCGAGCTTCTGCGTTGACACCGAAGGTGCATGCAGTGATTTCCAAAGCCTGAAACGCAGATCAGCATAGGCAGCCATGCCGCGGATGGCTTCAATGTCTGTGCGCGGGCGCGGCAGATCAACGTTGAGAATTTCGCTCACCCGTCCATCGCGCATCACAACAACCCGATCGGCAAGGAGGACCGCTTCATCGAGATCGTGCGTGACAAAAATGACCGTCTTCTTGGTGCGCGCTTGAATTTCAAGCAGCTCGCCCTGCATCTGTTCGCGCGTTTGCGCATCGAGCGCGCCAAACGGCTCATCCATCAGCAGCACTTTGGGGTCGATGGCGAGCGCACGGGCGATCCCAACGCGCTGCTGCATGCCGCCGCTGAGTTGGTAGGGGCGTCGATTGACGGATTTCGTCAACCCCACGAGATCAAGGTAGCGCATGGCGGTATCCTTGAGCACAGCACCGCGCACACCTTTCATTTCAAGTGCGAACGCAACGTTCTCATAGGCTGTCAGCCAGGGCAGCAGTTCGGCATGCTGGAACACAATTCCGCGGTCATAGCCGCAACCGTTGATCGCAACGCCATCAACGCTCACCTGACCGGTGGTTGGCGTCTCCAGCCCCATGATGATGCGCAGCGCCGTGGTCTTGCCGCAGCCAGACGGGCCAATCAGGGCAACAAGCTCTCCGTCGGCCACGCTGAACGCGACATGGCTCAGGGCGTTAACCTTCTGCACCTGGCCATCAATCCGAATATTAAACCGCTTCGACACGTTGGTCAGGGTTACCTCACCCATCGGATATTCCTTGCTTCATATATTTGCCTTGCATCGGATGTTCGCCTTTCATCAGATGCTCTCGCCTCATGGCGTCGCGACATGCAATTTACAAACCAGCTGCACTTATTTGCCGACTTGCAGAAGAGCCTTTTCCCGCGGGCCCGTTTCAACCATGGACTTGATGTCCACGGCCTTTGGCGTAATCCCGGCTTTCAGCAGGATCTGCTGCATGGACTCAATTTTCGCCATGGGGATCGGCAAGGTCGGATCAATGGCCTTGGTGGCCACCACATCGTCAAAGAATGCTGCGCCACGGGGGTCTTCGGCCTTCTGGCCCGTGGTGGACTGGGTCAGCTTGACGGTCTCGTCGCGATGGCTGAGCGCATAGCCAAGCGCGTCCATTTCGGTTGCCAGAAACCGCACCGTGTCCTCGCCCCGGTCCGCCAATGTCTTGGCGGTGACGTGGTAACACAGGCGCATGAAGTCGGGCATGATGTCCCGCGCTTTCACCAGCAAGGACAGCTTATCCTTGGGTGCAATCGGCGCATATTCAGCTGACACAACGGTCGCATCGACAACGCCGCCAGCCAGCGCCCGATAGCGATCAGCGTCGCCGCCGACGTTTGCAAACTTCACGTTGGCAGTCGGCACATTGAAATGGTCCAGCGTTGCGCGGGCGATGAGGTCGGGCAGTGAGCCTGGCGAGGACGAGGCAATTGTTTTGCCGTCAAGATCCTTGATCGCGCTGATCCCTTCTCGCACAAACATCGAATGCGGCAGGCCAACCCAATAGCACCCGATCACCTTGGCCTCGGCACCGCGCGCCACGGCAGAAAACGGCGGCGTGCCCTCATAACTTTCGAGCTCGCCGGCAATCAACGCGCGCAAAGCCAGTGTCTCGTTCTTCAGCGGCACAAGCTGCAGGTTAAGGCTATGCTTTTGCGCAAAATCCCGCTGGCTTGCCATCATGATGAACCCGGCATCGCTTTTGGGCTCAAGAATGCCATGCCGCCAGGGGGCCTGCTGGGCTGCAGCAAAATTTGGGGTCACGATCGCTGCCAGTGCGGCAAGGCCAGGCAGGCAAGCCGCAGCCAAGGTCTTCTTCATTGGATCATCCCTTGTCCATTGCCCGCTCGTTGCGACGGGCTTGTTCTGCTTCTTTAGCTTTCAATTGTGCCCAGAAGATAGTGCCTGAGCGCCATCTTGCCAAATCAACGTGATTAACCGCGCGGGGCCGCATCGTGGCGGCGGGCATCACTGTTCGTGTTTTGTTGAAAACGAGCGCCAATTGGTTTTGATGCGATGTCGGCCGGACCAGAACTCGGTGTGGAGTGGAGGCTTGCGACCCTCATTGCCCGGGTATGTTGGTAGCGAAGGAGGGACTCGAACCCCCGACACAAGGATTATGATGCCTTGAGTCGGACGAGTTAAATGACCGGTCATGCATATTTCAATGACTTATGAACCAAGAACAACCCTTCTGCGCCTCTTGATGGCATAAAACGCCTCCAAATTCAGCCTGGCCGTGGTACCAATGTGGTACCAGAGGTAACTGAAATGGCGACAGAACGGCTGGAAATCATCGGCGAGACCGTCACCAGGGCATTGAAGGTGGCGGCTGACGGTTCGACTGAAGTTGTCGACTTCGCCGACACAAGAATTCCTGGATTCGTCCTTCGCGTTCGTCAGGGCATGGTGTCCTGGCTGTTCAAAACAAGAACAACATCAAAGAAGCTTGGGGCACCGCCCAAGATGGGTGTCCGAGACGCACGAAAGGCGGCTGAGGCGGCACGTGCGGCATATGCTACGCGAAAACCAGCGGAGAACCCCTCTGAGGAGCCACGGCAGGTATGGACATGGTCGGAGCTTACGGGGCGATATGTCGCACATATCTCCGGACCGCGCATTCGTCGGGGCAAAGAGAAAACTCCTTCGAAACACACGATTGTCGATGCAAAGAGGGCATTAAATCGCCCCGCCCTTCAGGAGTGGAACGATAAGCCGGTCACATCAATCGGAGTGGAAGCTCTCGTTGAAGCGATCAACACAACGATCAACGAAGTTTCTTATCGACAAGCTGACAAGCTTTTCGCCTACACACGCTCAGCTTTAACTTGGGCATATTCAAATAACACTAAAGAGTCAGGGTTGCGTGGTCATGCTTGGTGGCAGGCAGTCCGAATGCCTGAACCAACCGGCGACATCGTCAAAAAAATTGTCGCCAGTCAGCGCCCAACGGCCATCCTGGGATTTGGACCTAAGGAAATTGCCATTGTGCTGCATGCTCACGAATCTTTCTGCCAAGGCAGATTTGGCAGAGACAGAATTTCGCCTTCAGTGCGGTGGGGACTTTGGTGGTCAGCTTTCACCGTCATGCGAAGAGGCGCGGCAACAGCACTCTTGAGGTCAAATCTCCGGCTCAATGACGCGAAACTTCCCGAAGATTGGGCACTCGCGATTTATAGTGCTGAAGCCATGAAAGGAAAGCGAGAATTCTGGATGCCCGTAACACCAATGGGTGTCAGAATTCTTCAATCTGTACAAAGGGAATGGCGCGAAGCCGTCAACAAGACTCACGGAGCTGCTAACAGGACCAAGTGGGTTTTTGCATCCAACAGGCGACTAGGAAGGGATGATTCGAACGGTGATGTTTGTCTATCCGAATCGTCCCTGAACACCCATCTGGAGAACATGCGAGGCAATCGAAACGCCGGACACAGAGACCATCTAAAAGGTCTCCCCAAGTTCACTGTTCATTCGTTTCGAGCAGCAGCGGCGACCTACCTCATAGACAGATCAGATATTCAGAAAGGAGCAGCTTCAGCGTTTCTCGGACACGCGCTTGCTGGCGATTCCGAAAAAGGTGTTCTTGCCCTCTCACCAACGACCAAAGCTTTTTACGACCTTGCACAACATGTTCCAGCCAAAGTTGAAGCCATGACTGCTTGGACGGACGCAATTCTCACGGAGTACGAAAAACTTGGTGGGATCATTCCAGTTTGACACGGTCTCGCAGAGAAGCCACTTAGACTGCCCCTGGTTCGATAGCCAAGCTCGGCTTATCCTTGGATCGCCCCTACTTCTGCTAAGCCACCTCACTTTTAACGTAACAAGCTGATGAGGAGGTACACTAAACCCAATCGCTTCAATCAGTCTCGATACACGTAGTCTGCAAAGTCACGCTGAATGGTTGGATCGCATGTCAAGCGGTCGGTACATGTGACAACTATTCTAGCCATGATTTTTACGTAATAGTCCATTGAATGATAAAAAGTGCCCCTGGGATCGGCAATGTTTCTATAGGGACAAGGCCAATTACTCGAAATATGCTTTCCATCTCCTCTGTTGCCATTATATCCATCCATTACATAATCATGATAGTTCTCGCTCATCCATTCTCCAAAGAAGCTTTTGGCCTCCCCTCCAACAAATGCTCGGATATATGAAAGCGCTTCGCACTTTTGCATCATAGCAGCTATACGAACCCCCTCGTTAGGCTTTTTATAAACAAATTTCTTGATTA
>CAIZGQ010000761.1 GCA_903932565.1 uncultured Hyphomicrobiales bacterium | reverse complement strand
TGGCGCATGGCGTGTACCATCACAGCCTGCAGCCCGCTGACGTCATTGGCGGATGGATCAAGGCCCGCGTCATAGGCTGCCTCTGCCACCCAGGGCGAGTGCTCGAACACGCCGCCAAATCGCATGACAAAGTCGGCGCGGGTCATGTCTGTCACCAGCTTATCGGTTTGCGTCATGAGTGTTTCCAATTGATAGCGCCCGAAATGACCGCCGCAGCAGCGGAACCATGGAAGCATAGCGCATCAGGATTTGCGAGCCGCGCGGCGAAGATATCAAGAACGCCTCACATCCACGCAGTCTGCTTTGAATAGTTGCAAAAAGCCCGCATCTCCGGGTTGCCCTCGTGCGCTGGCAAAGCCTAGCATGCGATTTGCTTTATCGATCATCAACAAGTTTCAGCACTGAAACGCTTGATTGCTCAGCAGTCGCGACAAAGGGAATAGCAATGGCGGGCGGCCGATTGACGACCCACGTTCTGGATACTGCAAATGGCTGCCCGGCTGCCGGCATATCGGTGCGCCTGTTCGCGCTCGACGGCGATGCGCGCACCCTCTTGAAAACCGAGATCACCAATCATGATGGGCGCTGTGATGCGCCACTTTTGACATCGGATTCGATGAGGATTGGGCACTACGAATTGATTTTTGAAGTTGCAGCTTATTTTCGCGCAAAGGGCACAATGCTGACCGATCCCCCGTTCTTGGATCAGGTCCCCATTCGCTTTGCGATCGCGCAGCCCGACGCGCATTACCATGTGCCGCTGCTGATCTCGCCATACGCATTTTCCACATACCGCGGCAGTTGACGCGGCAGGCTTTTAAAAAAGAGGGGGCTCTTTCAAATGGTTGATCAAACGCATCCGGTCGATGAAATGCTGCCAACGCCGCGATTGGCGGCGCTGGCAATCCAGCATGTGCTCGTCATGTACGCCGGCGCTGTGGCGGTGCCCTTTATCATCGCGGGCGCGCTCGGGCTTTCGCCGGAACAGCGCGCCTTCCTCATCAATGCGGATTTGCTGGCCTGCGGATTTGCAACGCTTGTGCAGGCCTATGGATTTCCAGGCGTTGGAATCCGCTTGCCCGTGATGATGGGCGTCACCTTCGCCTCTGTATCGCCGATGCTTGCCTTCATTGGTGCGGCGAAAAGTGCTGCTGGTGGTGCAGCCTTTGACCCGACAGGCGTACTGCTGACAATTTACGGATCCGTGATCGCCGCTGGTATCTTTGGTATTTTGATTGCGCCTGTGATCAGCCGGTTGCTGCCACTGTTTCCGCCTGTCGTCACCGGCACGATCATTGTGGTGATTGGCGTGTCCCTCATGCGCATCGGCATCAATTGGGCCGGCGGGTTGCCGTCTGCCACCACGCGAAAGGTTGTCGATGGCATCGCGGGGGATTTTCCAAATCCCGCTTTCGGCGCGCTGGACAATATGGGAATCGCGCTTTTTGTGCTGGTGGTCATTCTGCTGATCACCAAATATTCCAGAGGGTTTTTTGGCAATGTGGCCGTCCTGCTTGGGATTATCGCAGGCGGCGCGTTGGCGGCGGCTCTGGGCAAAATGAACTTTGCACCCGTCGCCAGTTCGCCCTGGTTGGCATTCGTCTATCCGCTGCAGTTCGGCATGCCGCATTTTGAACTCGTGCCAATCCTGACCATGTGTCTTGTGATGATCGTGGTGATGATTGAATCGACAGGCATGTTCCTGGCGCTCGGCGAAATGACAGGCAAGACAATTTCACCCGCCGATCTCACCAAGGGTCTTCGTGCCGATGGTGTTGGTACGATTCTCGGCGGTCTCTTCAACACCTTCCCCTACACGTCGTTCTCGCAGAATGTCGGGCTGGTGGGGGTGACTGGCGTGCGCTCGCGATATGTCGCTGTGACAGGCGGCATTATGCTCGTTATTCTTGGCTTTATTCCGAAACTCGCCGCTCTGTTTGCGGCGATCCCACTTTATGTGTTGGGCGGCGCTGGCCTTGTGATGTTTGGCATGGTGGCGGCAACGGGCGCGCGTATCCTCACCAACGTCAATTTCAAGGACCAGCGTCACAACCTCTTCATTGTGGCGATCTCGATTGGCTTTGGCATGATCCCGCTGGTGGCTCCGAACTTCTTTGAAAAGTTTCCATCAAGCCTTAAACCGCTTCTCGACTCGGGTATCCTGCTGACATCAATTGTCTCGGTCATTCTCAATCTGTTCTTCAATGGATTTGGGTCTGCCGAGTCAGCGCAGTCTGACGCAGCTGCTGCGGCGCATGCGGCAGACATTTGATCCTGCTTATCCCCATCATCGGCGCCACTGTCGCCGATGATGAACTCCTTTAAGTTGAAGAGGTACCTTCTGTGACTTGGCAAATTCTCGTCGGGGAATGGTCTGATTTCGCCATACGCTGGCTTCACGTCATTGCGGCCGTGGCCTGGATCGGCTCGTCGTTTTACTTCATCCACCTGGATCTCAGTTTGCAGAAGCGCGCTGGTCTGCCGGAGGGGGTCGCAGGGGAGGCATGGCAGGTCCATGGCGGTGGCTTCTACAACATGCAGAAATATGTGGTGGCACCGTCCCACATGCCGGAGGATCTGACCTGGTTTAAATGGGAGGCCTACATGACCTTCCTGTCCGGATTTGCCCTTCTGTGCGTGCATTACTGGGCCAATCCGGAACTCTATCTGATTGACAAGACGGTGCTCGATCTCGTGCCCTGGCAGGCCGTGACATTGGGCGTTTTGACGTTGGCGCTAGGCTGGGTTGTGTATGACCAACTCTGCAAATCGCCGCTCGGCAAGAATGATGTCGCGCTGTTTGGCGTACTCTACGTCTACCTCGTATTCATTGCATGGGGCATGACGCATGTTTTCAGTGGCCGCGGGGCCTTCATCGAATTTGGCGCACTCATCGGCACGATGATGGTTGCCAATGTTGCGATGATCATCATTCCAAAGCAGCGAATTGTCGTGAAATCGCTTCTGGCCGGTGAGGAGCCGGACCCGGCGCTCGGCAAAGCCGGAAAGCAACGCTCACTCCACAACAATTATCTGACGTTGCCTGTCGTCTTCTTGATGATCTCGAACCATTACCCGCTGTCGTTTGGTACCCAATACAATTGGCTTATCATTGCGCTGGTGATGATCATGGGCGTGGCCATTCGCCACTTCTTCAATTCGCAGCACGCGCACAAGGGCAACCCGTGGTGGACCTGGTTGGTCGCTGCGGCCTGTTTTGTTTTGATCGCCTGGCTATCGGGTTTTGGTCCAAGCGCGGCAAAGGCAGCCGAATCCAAACCGGTCACGGCGCAGGCCCAGAAGATCAAGTTTGCGGATGTTCAGGAGATCGTCGTGTCGCGCTGCTCCATGTGTCATGCGCAGGAGCCGGTGTGGAGCGGTGTGGGCGTTGCGCCCAAGGGCGTGATGCTGGAGACGCCCGACGAAATCCATCTGCATGCCAAGCAAATTTATCTGCAGGCTGTAATGAGCCACGCCATGCCGCCCGGCGGCAATATCACCGAGATCGCGCCGGAGGATCGGCGGATCTTGGGCCTCTGGTTCGAGCAAGGTGCAAGCATGAACTGAGCCTGTAATGTCGCTGGCCAAGCCTGCTGCGCTGAAAGGTTGCGCCCGGCTTTGCGAGCGCCTAGAGCATCTTCCAGGCTGGAATTGCTCGAAATCAGGAAAATTGCATGCGTCCGTCAAAGCGTGAAGCCAATCAGATGCGCATTGTCACGCTCGAGCGGGGCGTGGCAAAGTTCGCGGAGGGCTCCTGCCTTGTGAAGTTTGGCGAGACCCATGTGTTGTGCACGGCCTCCCTTGAAGACAAGCCCCCGGCGTGGTTGCGGGGCCAGGGCAAGGGCTGGATCACCGCTGAATATGCGATGCTGCCGCGCGCGACGACGACCCGCAATCGCCGTGAGGTGACCTCCGGCAAGCAGTCCGGCCGGTCGCAGGAAATTCAGCGGCTGATTGGCCGCTCGCTGCGCGCTGTTGTTGATATGGCTGCCCTTGGTGAGCGCCAGATCACCATCGATTGCGATGTGCTGCAGGCTGATGGCGGCACACGCACGGCTGCCATCACCGGCTCTTGGGTCGCGCTACATGAGTGCCTGAAATGGATGCGGGGCCGCTCCATCATCCGGGACATGCCGCTGCGCGATCAGGTGGCAGCCGTCTCCTGCGGCATGGTCAAGGGTGAGGCGGTTCTCGATCTTGATTACATCGAGGATTCGTCTGCCGAGACGGATGCGAACTTTGTCATCACCGGGGCTGGCAATCTCGTCGAGGTGCAGGCCTCGGCGGAGGGTGCCGTCTTCACCGAAGTGCAGCTGACCAGCATGCTGGGCCTCGCGCGTGGCGGGATCGAGACCCTGATCGCGCTTCAGAAGGCGACTATTGCCTGAAATGGAGTCGCCTGAGATCTGGCGGCTAGACGTCACGAACCATCACGCTGCGCGGCGTGATCGAGGTCCGACTCATGCGATAGGCGGCGCGAACAGCTTGCGCTGCCTTGTCGGCTGAAAACCGGGTCCGCGCATGGACAATGGCCAACGGGTCGAGCGGTCCCAGTTCCGCTCCGATCGCGGCAAGATCCGTCAGTCCGACCGAGGGATCGATCTCCTCGTCCGGCCGCGTCCGGCCCCCGCCCAGAGAAAGTACAATCATACCCAGGGCGCGGGTGTCGACGCTCTGCACATAGCCCAGCGTTCCGGCGGTCACCGTCACTTGCACCGGCGCTTTGGCGAGATGGGCGTCGGGGTTTTCCATCAGGTCTGCAGGACCACCCAGCGCGCTCACCATGCGGGCAAAGCGCCCTGCAGCGGCACCTGAGTCGAGAGCGACCTCCAGCTTCCGGCGGGCGTCGATCAGCGTGTCTGCCAATTTGCCCAGAACAAGCATCTCCGCCCCGAGCGCCAAAACGCAGGCATGCAGGCGGAAGTCGCGGCGGCGGCCTGTGAGATAGTCGATGGCCAGTCTGACCTCGAGCGCGTTGCCGGCGACGGGTGCAAGGGGTTCGTCCATGTCCGTCAGCAGGGCGCGGGTCGGCAGTCCCGCCTGTTCGGCGACTTCCGTCAGGCTGGTTGCGAGGTGCCGCGCCTCGGCCATGGAGGTCATGAAGGCACCTGAACCCACCTTCACGTCCATCACCAGACCATCGAGACCCGCTGCCAGCTTTTTCGACAGGATTGAGGCCGTGATGAGCGGGACGCTTTCCACCGTGGCCGTCACGTCGCGGATGGCATAAAGGCGTCGATCCGCAGGCGCCAAATCGTCGGTCTGGCCGATGATGGCGCAACCGACCTCGCGCACGGTCTGGCGAAACAGCAGCGGGTCGGGCTTGGCGGTATATCCGGGAATTGATTCCAGTTTGTCGAGGGTGCCACCCGTGTGGCCAAGGCCGCGGCCCGAAATCATCGGCACGAAGCCACCACAGGCTGCCACCATGGGGGCGAGCATGAGGCTTACGGTATCGCCCACACCACCGGTCGAGTGCTTGTCCAGGACAGGGCCGGGCAGGTTGTCCGCTTTCCAGTTCAGCGTTTTGCCTGACGCGGCCATCGCCCGCGTCAGGCTCGCGCACTCGGCCCGTGACATGTCCTTGAAATAGATGGCCATGGCGAGCGCGGCTGCCTGGCCTTCGGTCACGGTCCCGTCCGTTAATCCCTGGATGAAGTTGGCGATCTCGGAGTCACTGAGTTCGTGTCCGTCGCGCTTTCGGCGAATGATGTCCTGCGGAATCATCCAGCACCTGATGGCGCTTGAATCGCGTCCAGGAGCGAACCTAGCAGAGCGCTTGCGCCAATACGGAAGGTCGCTGGTTTTGCCCAGTCAGGACCCAAAATGCCGTCCGCAAGTTCGAGATAGACCAATGTGTCGCGGAGCGTGCGCAAGCCACCCGACGCCTTGAAGCCAACGGGCGCGCTGCTGTCGCGAATGGTCTCGAGCATGATGCGTGCGGCTTCGGGCGTTGCCGAGACATCCGTTTTGCCGGTGGACGTTTTCAGGAAATGCGCGCCGCTGGCAATGGCAATTTCGCTGGCCTGCCGG
>CAIZGQ010000760.1 GCA_903932565.1 uncultured Hyphomicrobiales bacterium | reverse complement strand
CGCGCGCACCTGCACGTTGCGGGCGCCGGCGCGCTCCAGCCGGTCGTAGATCGGCATCAGGCGGCGACCATCGCTATCGGTCGCGTAAATCTGTCCAAGGTTGTCCATCATCGCGGCGAGTGCCAGCGTCTTGCCGCCGCCACCGGCGCAGAGATCGAGCACCTGCATCCCGGCCGCCGCACCCGACATCAGGGCTGCGAGCTGGGAGCCCTCGTCCTGCACTTCCACCTGCCCCTTGGCATAGGCGGGCTCAGCCTGCAGCGCCGGGCCGCGACCATCGGAGCCCAGCGGAATCCGCAGACCCCAGGGCGACCACGGGGTCACCTCGGGCGACAGATGGGCGAGGGATTCCATCGCCTTCTCGCGGCTGATCTTCAGGATATTCACCCGCACATCGACCGGCGCACGCGCTGCCAGCGCCTCGCCTTCCTGGATGAAATCATCCCCAAACACCGACGACAAAGACCCTTCGAGCCATTCGGGCATGTCCGCGCGGGTTGAGAGCGTTGCGTGCTCCATGGACAGCTCGGTCAGGCGGCCGCGCTCGAAATCCGTGAGGGGCAGCTGGGCAAAGCGCTCGCCGTTGCACAGGGCGGAAATCTGGTCGACGCTCATGCCGCGAGCCCGTGCCAAAGCACCCAGCAGAACGGGACGGGGCTTGTCGCTGCCCATGATCCAGGCGGCGGACTCCCGCACGCGCAGCGCATCATAGACCAGCGAGGCAATGCCCACGCGGTCCTTGGAGCCCGCGAACCGGTGCGACTGGCCCCATTCTTTCAGGGCTTCGGGTGCGGGACGGCGGCGGTCCGTGATGGCCTCAAAAATCTCGATGGCGGCGGACAGGCGGGCAGCGGGGGTCATAGGATCTCAATCATCGTCAGAGCGTTTGGGGCCACCTTGCGCGGAGCAAGCGGCACAGAACATGCCTCGTCCCACACATAGTGCGGCGTTTCAACCTTCATCGGATGAAGCGATTGCCGTCTGGCCCGTGTCGCCGTATGGGTCGCGGCAACATTTTCTGCGACGGAACTTCAAAACCATGGCCACCAACGCGTCGGGTCCCAACCTTCTTGGCCAACATGTGGCCATGCCCAACTCGCCCGAGGAAGCGGAGCTTGACCGCGTCCCCAATCCCCACCCCGGCACGAATTACGTCGCCCGCTTTACGGCACCGGAGTTTACGTCGCTCTGCCCGGTGACCGGTCAGCCTGACTTTGCCCACATCGTGATTGATTATGTGCCGGGGCCGTATTTGGTGGAGTCAAAGTCGCTGAAGCTCTACCTCTCCTCGTTCCGCAATCACGGCGCGTTTCACGAGGATTGCACGGTGCGGATTGCCAAGGATCTCGCAACATTGCTGGAGCCAGTCTGGCTGCGGATTGGCGGCTATTGGTATCCGCGCGGCGGCATTCCCATCGATGTGTTCTGGCAGACGGGCGAGCTTCCGGCTGGAACCTGGGTGCCAGATCAGGGTGTCGCCCCCTATCGCGGCCGGGGTTGAGGGGGAGGGCCCTTGGCCTCTCAAAACCCTGCGAGCACCCGCACCGCGTAAATGATCCACATGGCGGCGAGTGTGAACAACCCGACGCCATAGGCGCGAAAGCGATGGGGGATGTAATTGCTCGTGCAGTGAATGTAGGCATGCGCAACGCGGGACAGCACGAACACCCACTCCATCGCGACGAAGAAAACGTTCGTCGTATGGGTCAAGATGTTGAGCGCAACCAGCACATAGAAAAGCACCGGCATTTCAAACTGGTTCCTGAAGGAATTGCTGATCTTGCGGACGTCGGGCGACCATGCCTTCTCGTCAACAGCGATCTCACCCATCTTGATTTCGCCCCTGGCAGCCGCGCCAAATCGCGCGCGGCCGAGCACGCCGAGGATCGCGAACGTCAGAAAAATCTGAATGAAAACGGGGAGCAGAACCATCGGCACGGTCATGGGCGATCCTTCGTGAGGGTTGGGAAGAGATACGCGGAGGTCTGACTGGGGATGTGGGAGTTATCTCCACCTTACCCTCACCCGGTCGGCATCCGCCGACCACCCTCTCCCAAGGGAGAGGGGCGATCTCAATTGCAGCTTACCTTCTCCCGTGGGAGAAGGTGGCATGCGGAGCATGACGGATGAGGGTTTCCTTTAAGTCCCCATCGGGTAATTCGGGCTCTCACGCGTGATCGACACATCGTGCACGTGGCTTTCGCGAAGCCCAGCATTGCTGATGCGCACGAACTGCGCCCGCTCCTGAAATTCCTTCACCGTCGGCGCGCCCACATAACCCATGGCAGCGCGCAGGCCACCAGCCAGCTGGTGCAGGACGACGCTTGCCGGTCCCTTGTAAGGCACCTGCCCCTCGATGCCTTCGGGCACGAGCTTCATGGTGTCCTTGATTTCCTGCTGGAAGTAGCGATCCGCCGAGCCGCGCGACATGGCACCCACCGACCCCATGCCACGATAGGCCTTGAAGGACCGGCCCTGAAATAGGAACACTTCGCCCGGTGTCTCTTCCGTGCCCGCGAGCAGCGAGCCGATCATCACGCAATCCGCACCCGCAGCGATGGCCTTGGCAAGATCGCCCGAGAACTTGATGCCGCCATCGGCGATGACCGGAACATCCGCCTTGCGACCGGCTTCCGCGGCCTCAAGAATTGCGGTCAGCTGTGGCACGCCAACGCCCGCCACGATCCGCGTGGTGCAGATCGAGCCCGGGCCAATGCCAACCTTGATGGCATCCGCCCCGGCATCGATCAGCGCCTGCGCGCCATCGCGCGTTGCGACATTGCCCGCAATGATGGCCACCTTATTGCTGACGCGCTTGATGCGGGCAACCTGATCCAACACTTGCTGGGAATGGCCGTGGGCCGTGTCGATGATCAGGCAATCAACGCCAGCATCCATCAACAAAAGGGCGCGATCATAGCCTTTGTCACCAACCGTAGAGGCGGCGGCGACGCGCAGGCGGCCTTCCGAATCCTTGCACGCGTTGGGGTGCTGGGTGGCCTTCTCGATATCCTTGACCGTTAGCAGGCCAACGCAGCGATATTCATCATCAACGACGATCAGCTTTTCAATGCGGTGATGATGCAGCAGGCGCTTGGCTTCATCCTTGTCGACCCCTTCGCGCACTGTGACGAGCTTCTTTGTCATCAGCTCGGAGACCGGCTGGTCCGGGT
>CAIZGQ010000759.1 GCA_903932565.1 uncultured Hyphomicrobiales bacterium | reverse complement strand
GTGCAAGGCAACGCGGTCTGCCATGCGCTCGAGGATGAAGGCAACGTTTGGCCGAGAAGCTCCGCGCACAGGGCTTGTTGCCACCATATTGGTCAGAACCACGTCGAGCGTGACATCCACCGCCTCAAGTGCGTAAGGACCCGGAAAACAACCCATCGCGTTGACTGGAAGAATCAAACCGTAGGGCGCATAGGCACCATTGTCGTGCACACCTTTGGCGCGAAGTCCCTGCATCTTGCCTTGCGCGCTGAATGCCAGATCAATTTGCCAGACTTGATCACGCTGCTGCGTGGTTGCAACGAAATGTTCCTGACGATCTTCAATCCATTTCACGGGACGATGGAGTTTCAGAGCCGCGAGCGCAACGGAGATTTCTTCGGGATAGACATTTGCCTTGGGCCCAAAGCCGCCACCAACATCTGGCGCCACAACGCGAACGTTGCGCTCATCACGCTGCAAATAAGCAGCGAGAATTCGGCGCACGAGGTAAGGCGATTGTGAAGATGTATAGACTGTCAGCGCGTCATCCTGCGAGCCGGGCAACGCAACCACGCCGCGGCATTCCATCGAATGACACCCACCACGATGGGTCGTGATGGTTTCACTCACGATATGATCTGCCTTGGCGAAGACGTCATCGATCTTGCCGAAGCCAGCCTTGAGGGTCGCGGCCAGATTACTCTCGCGATTTGCATGCACGCGGGGAGCACCGGGCTTCACCGCGGCAATTGCATCAGCAATGGCAGGCAATTCTTCAAGATCAAGAACGACGGCTGCCGCTGCATCTTCTGCGGCACCGCGGGATGTTGCCACCACGATGACAATTGCCTCGCCCACATGGCAAACTTCCTCGAGCGCCAAAGGATACGGCGTAATAGGCGTCTTCAAGAGCGGGTGCGGCACAAGTGCAGGCATGGGGCCCGCTGCAAGATCTGCAAAATCGGCCATTGTGAAGGCGCCGACCACACCAGGCATGGCGCGCGCAGCGGTGAGATCGCAATGGCGGATGTTGGCGTGGGCCAATTGCGATCTCACAAATGCCGCATGCAGCAAGCCGTTTGGTGAGATGTCGTCCACATATCGACCAGCGCCTGACACAAGGCGCGGATCTTCCAGCCGCGCAACTGAAGCGCCGAAATAGCGTGCACTCATGGCGCAACTGCTCCCAATGCTTTTTCCTGACGCAGTGTTTTTGCCGTCGCAAGGGTTGCCTCGACAATCCCTTGATAGCCTGTGCAGCGACAGAGATTTCCTGACAGCGCGATGCGCACGTCTTCCTCCGTGGGATCGGGCGTTTCGCGCAACAAAGACTCAATCGTCATCAACATGCCAGGCGTGCAAAAGCCGCACTGAAGCGCATGATGTTCAGAAAACGCCTTTTGCAACGTCGACAACTCGCCGTTGTTGGCAAGGCCCTCAATCGTTTCAATGTTTGTGCCCTCCGCTTGCACAGCCAGCATCAAACAAGAGCGCACCGGTCGATTGTCGACGATCACCGTGCAAGCACCACACACGCCATGCTCACAGCCCACATGTGTGCCGGTCAGTCCGGCCACGTGTCGAAGCGTGTCGGCAAGATTCACCCGCGTGTCGACATCAAGCGACGTTGCCCGACCATTGATTGTCAATTGGATTGATACGGTGCGGCTCACGTGCTGCTCCCGGTCAGGTGTTGTTTGGCTTTCAGCAGCGCACGTTTGATCATGACGGAGCCCAGATGCGAGCGATAGTCTGCGGACACATGCACATCGCTCATGGCTTCAAGCCCGCGCGCAGCGCTCGTCACAATCGCAACATCAAGATCAGGGAGCTTTGTGCCGACAAGGGCTGCCTCAGCGTTGGCGAGCCTGGCAGGAGACGCCTCGACGCCAAAAATCATCAGCGCCGCGCGGGTGATAGATTGTGTTTCGTCAACTGCCAGCATCGCGGCCGCACCAGCAATGGCAAAATCGCCATGTCTGCGGGCATATTCTTCAAATCCATAGCCATAGGAACCGGTCCAGGGCTTGATGCGAATAGCCTCGAGAAACTCATCCTCCGCGAGAGCTGACTCCAGCATTCCTTGAAACCAGTCTGCAGCCTGGACGACCCGAATGCCGCGTGCGCCATTGACGCGAAACTCAGCATCCAGCAAGCGGCAAAGTGCGGGCTGCTCGGCAGCGGGATCAAGATGGCAGCAGCTGCCACCAAAGGTCCCGCGTGAACGCGTCTGCACATGTCCCACGTGCTCAAGTGCAGCTTTTAAAACAGGAAGATCTTTTGCAATGATCTCAGATTCAAGAACATCAACCTGCCGTGTCATGGCGCCGATTTCGATTACATCCCCATCCCGTCGGATGCCGGCAAGGCCAGGGATTTTGTTAATGTCGATCAAATGCTCTGGCGCAAGCAGGCGCAGGTTCATCATCGGCATCAAAGATTGCCCGCCAGCCAGAACCTTCGCGTTCTCAAGGGAGGCGAGAAGGCCTGCAAGCTCCTGCGCGCTCGATGGGCGATGATAGGTGAAATCCGATGCCTTCATCGAAAGCTCCTCAACACGACGGTTGTTTGTGGTGTCATCGACAAATGGCCTTCATGGGACGATTGCAAAGCGTGACAGTGCGGCAAGAACACGCTTGCGCGCCCGCGTCACGTGATCCGACAAACGTCGCGCGGCAAGCCTGCCATCACGCGCCTGCACGGCATCAATGATGTCGATATGCTCTGCGATCAGTTTGCTGTGCCCTTCAGGCGCGCCATTTTGCAAACTGACGATGACAAGTCGGTCGAACTGTTCAATCAAATCCACCGTCGCCTCCCGCAGGCGCTTGTTGCTGCACAATTCGGTGATCGCGAGGTGAAAGCCGCGATTGTAAAGAACAAAACTTGGCGCTGGATCGTCGCTCGCAGAGGCCGCAAACGTATCGAGGGACCGAAAGCGATCCAACGTCTTCAAGGCGCCATCTGCTGCATGCTCCGCAGCATCCCGCGCACAAGCGCCCTCCAACATCGCACGCAACTCGAACAGGTCTGCGGCATCGGACAGCGAGACAGGTGCGGCCTGATATCCTTTGCGCGGATGCACCACCACGAGCCGGTCCGATTCCAGACGCAACAGCGCATCGCGGATTGGTGACTTTGAGACGGCAAAGCGCTCTGCCAACTCGGCTTCGCGGAGCTCTGCCCCAGGCAAAATTGCGCAACAAAGGATCTCACGTTTCAGCGTGGCATAGATCTCATTGCGCATCAGGGATTGTGCCGGAGCATTCATGGGGAATACCATACAGGGAAATTTACGCTCGACAAGAGCCGTCCCGTCACCGCACTGGAACCTGATCTATCGCTGTTTCCTTTACAAGGAAGCGCGAAGATGATGTTAGTACACATCCAAAAATGAAACGAAAAAATTTTCTTCTGATATATCACGGTTCTGGGAGATGACTTCGTGACCGATATCCAAAAGCTTGATCTGGGCAAGAGTGGGTTAACAGCATGGCGCACGGGCGCCGGCCCCGATCTCTTGATTGTTCACTCGCTGCTAGCCGACTACACGGCCTTCCTGCCAGTGCTTCCCTGGCTTGCTGCGCGCTATCGCGTGACGCTCGTCAATTTGCCGGGCTTTCACGGATCGAAAGTCATCGACAAGGGCATCTTTAATTATGGTGACCATGTTGCAGGCATCATGGATGCCGCAAAACTGGCAGATGGCACAACACTCATCGCCAACGGCTTTGGCGGCACTGTCGCGCTCGCCATGGCCTTGCGTCACGGCAAACGTTTTGGTCGTCTTGTCCTGAGCGATCTTGCAGCTGGCTTTCCGCCGCAGGGACGGGCTGCTTTTGAAGTGATGGCGACAAAAGTAACGTCGGAGGGTATCGGCTCCGTCGCGACGATTTCCGCGCACCGCGTCTTCCACGAGGCTTATCTGGCCGCACATCCAGAGGCCATTGAACAGCGGCGGTCCGTGCTGATGGCAACTGCGCCAGAGGCTTTCGTGGCGGCTTGCGAAACCTTGATGGATACGGATCTGGTGTCGCAATTGAGCGACATCAAAAATGACACGCTTGTCATTTGTGGCGAGCTTGATGCGGCGACGCCGCCAGCTCTGTGCCGACAGGTTGCCAACAACATCGCAGGCGCCCGCTATATCGAATTGCCAAACTGCGGCCATTGCCCGCCGCTCGAACAGCCGGACGTGTTCATCTCAAGTATTGCAGGCTTTCTCGAAGCTTAGATTTAGCGAGACGATCAAAGAAACATGGCGGCCCCGTGGCCGCCATGTTCTGAAGACGAGTACGGATTTTAATTTGCGATGACGAACGGCTGCGACAGCGTCGTCGACTTTTGTCCGTTGCTGTCGCGCAGCTTATATTCCAGCACATAATTACCGGGTTCAATCCCATCCACGGTCAGGGACAGGGTGAGCATCAGTTCGCGATTCCGCACATGGCTCGTTTTCGAGATGGTGCTGAAATTTTCCTGACCACCAAGGATCTTTCCGTCAGCTGATTTGATGACGAAATCCACAGCCATTCCAAAATCAACGCTGTCGCCATTGGGTTTGTAGCCAAAGCCAATGGGCTCAGCGTAGGTCACCAACTTTTCCCCGGTCTTGAACACGTTGTTGGCACGTGCCGTATAGCCGCCAAACATGGGTGCAGGTTCAGGCACAAACATCACGTGACGTGCGCTCAAAGGCGCCGCGTCCCACGCATCAGAATAGGCTTTTTCCGATGCTTCCAACGACACGGGTGCCACGGGCGCGGGCGCAGCAACCGGCGCGGGCGCGGCAACCGGCGCAGGCGCAGCCACTGGGGCGGGCGCCGCAGCTTTGGGAGGTGCAACCGGGGTACCCCAGCCACCGCCAACGGCGGATTGTGCCAAGGCAAATTGGCTACCGCCCGCCATCAGGCAGGTTGCAAGCGACAGCCGCGCGAACATCATTTTCATCAAGTGCCTCAGGGTTATGTCTCACAGGTACACCCGCGGCTCTTTTGAAAAAGCCGCAGGCATCAAATGGATTTCTTCAGATTTGATTATTTCAGCGCCTTGATGCTGCTTTTGATCGAAGCAATATCGGCCTCATTGTCCTTCAGCTCTTTCTCATTCGCCCAAAGGGTCAGCATCACGAGGCTCTTTTCGCCTGCGCCGATGAGTACGAAATCCACCATCGTATCGCCCTCTGGATAGGTCGCGTCAAAATGCAGAAGGTGGGCCGGCAGGCCAGCGATGGTGATGTCAGACTCGGTTGGCTTGCCCTTGGGTACGATTTTGTTTTCCGTCATCCATGCAGTGTTGTTGTCGAGCATCTTGTCGACGCGGCGGCCGGTCGCATATTCGATGTAGAAATAAACCTGACCGTCCGGTGATTCCGTGTTGTAGCCGTAGTCGATCTCATTGACCTTCCACGTGCTCGGAATCGTCACTTTCATGACCGGATCTTTTGGAGGAACGTTGAAATCCTTGGCGAAGGATGACGAGACGAAGGCGCAAAAAACGGCAGCCGCAAGGACAAGTTTCTTCATGGACGTTCCATCGGAATTGAGTAGCACCGCAACCTTAGCAAAGGCTCCAGGTTAAGTCATTCTCCGATCGTTCAATCAATCGCCTTTGTGGAACAGGCGTGTGGACATGTTCCAAAACAGGTCACCGCTCGTGACAACGCCTGCAATCGTGACAGCAGCGCAGAGCGGCCACGCGTCGTCCATCCCAAGCACAGCAAGGAACGCAGACAGGAGCTCCAAGCTCAGTGATGCGATGGCAAACAACAGGATGGCAAACAGCAGCCCAAGGACATGCGTCGATTGTGAAACGCCCTGCGCTGAGGATGCACTCATGGGACAGGCTTTAGAGAACCGGCCGAAACGTTCAGCACTGGCATGTCATCCCAAATCTCGATCACACCTTCCAGCTCAATCGGTTGTCCTGTGTGATCCAGAATGCTGCGCGCCAATGGCCCCCCTTCGGCATCAGCCATCAGGAAAAACGTTGAGCCGGAAACTGGCAGCCGGGTGACAAACACGGGCGGCAAGCCACCTTCGAGGCACAAATTGGCGCAAGCTTTGTGGGCGAGGCCGGTCCCGGGGTTCATGGCACCCGCATAGCATTTACCGTCGCAGATTTCGCCTTCAAGCCGCCATCGGCCCCGTGGGATTGGCATGGTCGCCGCAGTGCTTGTGCGCGCGTCGGGATTGGCAAGCGGCGGGTCGGCGACCAACAGCATATCAAGATCGCCTCGCTTCAAGACAGCGCCCGATAGGGTCACCGATTGACCCTCCATTCGGTTGGCCCAGTCCTGAAGCCCTTGTTTGCCTTCGCCCGCCAGCATCATCCTGTGTGCTGGCTTTTGGGCGGTCGCAGGAATCCGCAGCACGGGATAGGGCCGCGCTTCAACGACGCCGGTGAATGTGGTCCCATCAGCCAGATCCAGATATTGGCCATGTCCCGGATCGAGTGTTGGCGTCACCAGGACGAACGACAAAACGGCAAGGGCCGCAATCCAAAAAAGGCCGGCCACGATTGCAAAACGCCGGAGGCGCGATGGCACCTGATTGAGATAACCGACAAAAAAATCGGACTGGTCATTGTCGCTGGTCATGCTGGTCTGTGGCCCGGCGCGTCAAATTGAAAGTCGGCCCGCATATCATGGGGGATTTTGCGCGGCGGCACCTGTGTGCCCAAGGGCAACGGCTTTGGATCAACAAACACATCATGCCCAATAAGGTGAACGGCGAAGGTGGGTATTTTCTCGGTGAACGGGGGTGGCGCGCAGCCATCGTTCAATCGATATTGGAAGCCATGCCACGGACATGTCACCAGACCATCGACAATGCGTCCCTCGCCAAGCGGTCCGTTTTGATGCGCGCAGACATTTGACAGGGCCGACAATTCATCCCCCACGCGAAAAACGGCAATGCGCTCCCCAGTCGCGCTGGAGACAACAAACGCCCTGCCGTCTTTTAAAGTCCTCACATCGCCAGCCAGCAGCAACCCTTGAACATTCGCCCTTGCCTCTTTGTCTTTTTGCATCTCGGCATAGGCTGCCAAAACATGCAGGCACGACAGGCCGCCGACACTCAAGCCCACAACCAAAAGCAGGACACCGGACCGCTGGTCCTGAAGCGCACCGAGCGCTACGTGGAGAACAAGTGTCGCATAAGCGACATAGACGAGCATATGAAGCATCTTCCAAATGCGTGGCGTCAGGAACGACAACCAGAAATCATGGCT
>CAIZGQ010000758.1 GCA_903932565.1 uncultured Hyphomicrobiales bacterium | reverse complement strand
TCAATTCAGTCATTTGTGCTGCGGCTCGATGGCAAAACCATCCTCATCGACACGTGCGTTGGCGAGCACAAACAGCGACCCAATCGGCCTGTCTGGCACGAACGCCAGGGCACCGATTATTTGGCGACACTTGCCAGCCTAGGCCTGCAGCCAGAAGATATTGATTACGTCTTCTGCACGCATCTTCATGCTGACCATGTGGGCTGGAATACAAGGCTGGTGAATGGTCGCTGGGTGCCGACCTTTCCAAATGCGCGCTACCTCATTGGCCGCGTTGAAGCGCAACATTGGCAGGATCAGCTGAAGTTGAAGCCGGCGGGCGAGGTTAATCACGGCTCATATCATGATTCCGTCCTGCCCATCATCGAGGCGGGGCGAGCGGATTTTGTTGACTCGGATCATGAGCTTTTGAATGGGCTGGTGGTGCGCTCGCTTCCGGGGCACACGGTGGGCCAGACGGGACTGTCCTTCAAGCGCAACGGCTGCGGGTGCCTTTTTACGGGTGATGCGATCCATCACCCGATCCAACTGGTGAAACCCGATTGGTCAACGGCACTGTGTGACGACGCGGCGCAGGCGCGGGTGACCCGGCGGCAGTTTTTGGCAGAAGCGGCCGAGCAAAACGACTATTTGATTGCCTCGCATTTTCTGGAGACAACTGGTGTGCAAATTCGCAGCAAGGGCGACGGTTACATCCCCGTTCTGCCGGGAATTGTTTAAGCTCTAGCTGCCCGCCTTTGCGTGCAGAGCCGGCACAAAGAGATCTGTCCAAGTTGCTGGTGCGACCTTGCTGGTGCCTGACAATTTGAGAAAGCGTGCAAAATCCATCACCTTCTCTGGTGTCGTTGAAAAGCGCGTGTCCTTGTCGGTCAACATGCTCATCACTTCCTCCGTGGACACTTTCACTTTTGACGAGCGCACGAAAATGTCAGCCGCCGCTGGTTTGTCGTTCGCGATGAACGCGCAGGCCTCATCAAGTGCGGCCAGAAACGCCTCGGTCATCTTTGGATTGGCATCGACAAACTGCTTTGGCGCATAGGTCACATCGAGCGTGATGTTGCCGATGATGTCGACGGAATTCACGACGCGATGAATGTTGGGGCTCTTAAGTTCCAGATAGGAAAACGGTGGCGAGGTGAAATGCCCGTCAATTTCTGTTTTGCCGGACACGAGAGCCGCCAGCGCATCAGGATGCGGCAAGCTCACGGTAACAGGGTCGAGTTTTGCAAAATTCTCATTACCGAATTCATGCGCCACCATCATTTGCAAGACAACGGCGGAGAGGGACGTCTTGATGCCGGGCAGGGCGATCTTATCACTGGGTCCAAAGTCCTTCAGCGATTGCAGAGACGGTTTGTTGGAGTTCAGCCAGAGCGACGTGGAGCTCAGGCCGCTGATGCCAATGACTTCGGCACGCGGGATGCCACGTGCCTTCGACCACAGAGTGATAAAACCGGGAGCGCCGGTTCCAGCAAAATCCAGCGCGCCGGACATCATCGCATCATTGATGACGTTGCCCCCATCCAGCGTCAGCCAACTCACTTTAACGTCCCCAAGCCCGGCTTTGGCGGCCTGTTTCTCCATCAGCTTCTGATCTTCCATCACGATCAGTGGCAGATACAGAATGCCATAGCCTTTGGAAATGCGGACTTCTTTCACGTCCGCCTGCGCGCTGGAAAACAGGCCGAGCAGACTACAGCACACCACACATGCGGTGCGAAATGCGGAACGATGTTTCATCTGGCAATCCCTGAATGGCGTCTGCTGCGGACAAGCCTCAGCCTTTCAAAACTTTGTCGATGACGGCATTGGTGTAAAGCGCCTCGACGCTAG
>CAIZGQ010000757.1 GCA_903932565.1 uncultured Hyphomicrobiales bacterium | reverse complement strand
ATCGCCCGACAGGATTTTCACCGAGATGCCTGCAGCGGCGAGCCGCGCAATGGCGGCTGCGGCTGTTGCCTTGGGCGGGTCGGCAAAGGCGCAAAGTCCCTCGAAGACCAGATTGGTCTCGTCGTCCACTTCCACGTCGCGGACCGCGCCCGACCAGGGACGCGAGGCGATAGCGATGCTGCGAAGGCCGTCCTTCGCCAGAGCCTGCACCCGCGTGAGCGCCGCAGCGTGGGCTGCTGCATCCATGGGGATTGTCGCGTTTCCGACGCGTTGCAAAGTGCAACGGTCCAGAACGGCCTCGGGCGCGCCCTTGGTGATCAGACACACGTTGTCTGGGCCAGAGGCCAGCACTGAGCCGATGCGACGCGAGAAATCGAAGGCGCGGCGGCCTGCCAGTTTCCAGTTCCTGCCAGCCTCCGAGCTGCCTTTGATCAAGGCTGCATCCATGGCGCCCCTGTCGCCCCCGAGCTCGGCGGCGATGGCGGCGAGCGTTGCAGGACGCGGATCATTGTCTCCGGCAGGGTTGACACTTTGCGCCAATGTAATTTCGGCAGAGGTCAGCGTGCCGGTCTTGTCAGTGCAAAGCACCGTCATCGCGCCAAGATCGTGGATCGAAGCCAAGCGCTTCACGATCACCTTTCGGCGCGCCATGCGCAGGGCGCCGCGCGACAGCGTCACGGTCGTGATCATGGGCAAAAGTTCAGGGGTCAGTCCAACCGCGAGCGCGACGGCAAAGAGCAGGGAATCGAGAACGTCCCGCCCGATCGTGACGCGGATCGCCAGAACAACAACAACGAGACCCATGGTTGCTCGTGCAACCACGAGCCCGAACTGGTGGAGGTCGCGCTGGAAGGGGGAGGGATCGGCGGTCTGCGCGAGCGCCGCCGCTGCCGAGCCGAACAGGGTCGCTCGACCCGTGCCAACGGCCAGCGCTGTTGCTTCCCCAGTCTGCGCCACCGCGCCCCGGAATAGGGCGTTGGTCGCTTGTGAAGCGCTCTTCGCCTCGCTTTTGCCAGCGCGTTTTTCCACCGGGTAGGGCTCGCCCGTGAGCGCAGCCTCGCCTGCCGTGAATGCGCTGCTTTCGAGAATGAGCGCGTCGGCTGGGATGATGTCGCCTGCCCGGACGCGCAACAGATCGCCGGGTACGACATTTTCAACGCCAATTTGTACGAAAGCGCCATCACGCTTGACCTCGGCCTTGAGCGCGACCGAACGGCGGAGCAGTGCGGCGGCCGTCATCGCCTGGCCCTCCTGCACGGTGTCGAGGCCGATCGAAATAACGAGGATCGCGACGATAATTGAGCCACCGACCGTATCACCCGTCGCGACCGAGACGATGCCTGCTGCAAGGAGGATCAGGGACAGAGGTTCCAGTATTCGGCGAAGAACGGCGCGCAATCTGCTGTCGGTTTTGATCGTTGCGTCACTGTTGGGCCCATATCGATCAAGCCGCCCTGCAGCGTCTTGCGACGACAATCCACTGGCTGCGCAGTCAAGCGCCACACAAAGCTGCTCGGGTGACAACGTCCAGAATGTTTGAAGAGGTTTCTGGGAGAGGGCCGGCTCGCGCGTTGGTGTGACTGTCATGGTTGTGTCTGTCATGGTTGCCTCTGTGACGGGCGTCGCCGATCAGGCTGTGATGTGTGGTGCGTGTTGTCCGGGATTGAGGAGCCCATGGGCCTCGTTGGCGATGACCTGCTCCTCATTGGTCGGGATGACGAGGACTGCGACCTTGCTGGCCTGCGCATCGATGCGCGGCAGGTTCGTGGCATTGGCTGACGGGTCGATTTTAATTCCGAGCCAGCCCAGCCGCTGGCAGATCGCATCGCGGATCGCGGGGTGGTGCTCTCCAACGCCCGCGGTGAAGACAAGTCCGTCGAGGCCTCCAAGGGTATTGGCGAGTGCCACGATCTCCCGCGAAACCCGAAATGCAAAAAGGTCGAGCGCTTCCTTGGCTGGTGCTTCGTTGCTGGCACTGAGCTCGCGGATATCACCGCTGATCCCTGACACGCCCAGCAGTCCGGATTGACGGTAGAGCAAGTCCTCGACATGCTCGATGGACCAGCCGAGCTGTTTCACAAGATGAATGACGACGCCGGGATCCAGTGTTCCGCAACGCGTCGCCATCGGGAGGCCGTCAAGTGTCGAAAAGCTCATCGTCGTGTCGCGGCTGACCCCGCCCTCCAGCGCACAGAGACTTGCGCCACTCCCAAGATGCGCCACGACGACCCGTCCCTTGGCAATATCTGGATAAAGTCGCGTGAGCTCGGCGGCGATGAAGCTGTAGGACAGCCCGTGAAAGCCGAAATGCTTGATGCCCTCGTCGAACAGGGCGCGGGGTATGGCGAACCGTCGAACGAGGTCGCTTTGGCTGCTATGAAAGGCCGTGTCGAATGAGGCGGTTTGTTGCATCTGTGGCCGTAGATGCGCGACCGCCTTGATCAGGCGGACACTTTCTGGCTGGTGCAGCGGGTCCAGTGGCACCAAGGCTTCGATTGCCGCGAGCGTCTCGTTTGTGATGAGCGTTGGCCCGGTGAATTGATCTCCGCCGTGCACCACGCGATGACCGGCGGCCACGATATCGTCGAACGCGAAATGGCGCGTCAGCAGACCAAGCATCTCGTCGATGACGAGATGCAGATCGCTGTCCGGCTTTGCTGCCAGGGCAATCTCCGTCGTCACGCCACCCTCCACCATGCGCAAAATCAATGGCGGAGATGTTAGGTCGATTGCCGCGTGGCCCAGCGTTGTGGGCCCATCTTCGAGCATCGCGAACAACCCGAGCTTGATCGTCGACGACCCCGGATTGAACGTGAGCAGGATGCGCTGTCTCACGTCATGAACTCAGCTGCCTCATATTCGGCTTTGGCGATGGCGCTGCGAAGGCTGCAGTTCGGTAAGTGATAACTCACGCTCGGCCAGATATTACAGGTGTGACTTTGGAGCGCGGGGACATGGCAGAAAAAGACATCGACTAAAAACACCTTTTTCCTTTGCAGATGTGCCAATCCAACCGAACCGTCGAAAATGTTGGAAATCGGAAAAACGCTTTACGCAACGCAGTACTCTGACGTTTTTTGCGACACCAAGGCTGCGCTCCATGGGGCGTCACCAACAGAGGTGGATTCTACCCATACGGTGCGCTTGCTGGTATTTGCCCGCATTAGGCCAAGGAAGGCAGGTTCGCAAAAACGGAAAAATTGTCTCAAGTTTTTTTGAGAAATTTGACCTGCGATTGCGAATCCAAATAATCCTGAACGT
>CAIZGQ010000756.1 GCA_903932565.1 uncultured Hyphomicrobiales bacterium | reverse complement strand
GCACATGCGCGGGGTCGGGCGATGAATGATCACTCGATCACGAGCAGGGGCTGGCCATATTCGATCGGCTGACCATCGTCGACAAAGAGCGCTGTGACCGTGCCGGCGCGGGGTGCGACGATCTCGTTGAAGGTCTTCATGGCTTCGATCAGCATGACCTTTTCGCCAGCTTTCACGGTTGAGCCAATCTCGACAAACGCCTTGGCGTCGGGCGAGGGGCGGCGATAGGCCGTGCCAACCATGGGTGACTTGACCGTGCCCGGATGGTCCGCTGCAGGCGCAGAGGCGAGCGGCGAGGCAACGGCCAAAGGTGCAGCCACGACAGCCGATGTGACGGCCGGAGCGGGGCTCGCATGATGGACGACAGGGGCTGCCTGCAACTGCCGCGCAACGCGAATATGCAGACCTTCGTTTTCCACCACGACCTCGCTGAGATCATGACGCGCCACGATCTGGGCGAGCGCTTCGACAAAATTCGGATCAAGTGACGGCACAAAGGGCGTCTGCGTGGCGGCCGTGGCGGGCGCCGTTTTGCGGGTCGGAGCTGGAGCACGGCGTGGGGCCGCGACCTTCGCCTTCGGTTTGCCGACGGGTTTTTTCATGGGGTCATGCTCTTTTGCTGGTCGGCCATGGCAGTGAAGGCGTCGAAGGCGAGGTCGTATGACAACGCCCCGAACCCTAAAATTACGCCCCTGGCGACGGAGGAGATGAAAGACTGGTGCCGAAATTCTTCCCGCGCATGCACATTTGACAGGTGAACCTCGATCACATCGGCCTTGGCGGCGCGGATTGCATCGTGGATCGCGATGGATGTGTGCGTGTAGGCCCCGGCATTCAGGATGACTTTTGCGCCAGCGGCACCGGCCTCCTGGATCCAGGTGACGAGATCGCCTTCCACATTGCTCTGCCGGAAGGTCAGAGCGACGCTTTTGGCGGCGGCCTTGGCCTGCAACTTGGCTTCGATGGCAGCAAGGGTCACCTGCCCATAGGTCTGCGGCTCCCGCGTGCCCAGCAGGTTCAGGTTTGGTCCGTTGAGCACATGGATGGCCAACATCGAAAGGATCATCACATTGGCCCGCAAGGGCGCAGGAAAGGTGCCCGGACGGGCGTGCGGCATGGCCCTGGTTGAAGGCCGAGCTTCATCCAGACTTGCGGTTCTTAGCCGCAAGCGGGCGCTGATGGAAGAGTTGTGCTGCCAATGTGTTGAAAACTCGGGGCGCGCGCGCTGGCTCGTGCGCCTCAGCCGCAGCTGACTTTTCCGCATTTGCGGACGGAGTCGAGCTTCGACTTGATTTCATCATAGCCGAGCGCGCCAACCACGACGTCCTGCCCGATAACGAAGCTTGGTGTGCCCGTGAGAGCCAAGCTGTCGGCCAGCACGGCCACTTCCTGCAGGCTGGAGCGGACCTCGTCGCTCTCGGTATCGCGCGCGAGCTGCACCATGTCAGCCCCCATGTCCTTGGCCAGCGCAAGCGCTTGCGCCTTGCCGATGGCCCCACGCATGGCGAGGAGGCGGGAATGGAATTGCCAGTACTTGTCGCCCTTGAACTGGCTGCGCAGCGCGATCGCGATGTGCGAGGCTTCAACCGAGCCCGGCGACAGGATCGGGAAGTCCTTCAGCACCACGCGCAGATTGGGATCGTTCTTGATCAGCTGTCCGATGTCGGCGAGCGATTGCTTGCAGTAGCCACAATTGTAATCAAAGAACTCCACCAGTGTGACGGTGCCGTTGGGATTGCCGACAACGGCTTGATGGCTGGAGTCAAAGATCGTCGCTTTCTGCGTGGACACGGCAGAGATGCGCGCGGCTGCTTCCTGCGCCTTTTCCTTTCGGTCGAGCTCTGTCAACGCCTCCCGCAGGATCTCGGGATGCTGCAACAGGTAGTCGTGGATCACCGCTTCGATGTCAGCGCGTTGCGGGGCCGTCACGTCGGCGCGTGCCGGCGCGGCGCTGGTCGCGCCAATGATGAGCGACAGACCAAGCGCCGCTGCTGTCAGAAGCGACCGGGCAGAGAAATACGGGATCGTCATATACGCTCCTGAAACGCAGCTTCGGCACGCGCCGCCGCCACTCAAAACCATTGCACGCCAAAACGGACTGGACGTTCCGACACAGATTTCCGACCAAATTATGAGAGATAGATTAAGCTGAGACCGGCTGGGGTCCTAATCACAGCCCTGCGAGGCGGTCTGGTGGCCAACCTCAATCGAATTTCGGCGGGCGGTAATTCAGGATGTCGTCGGCCTTCAACCAGCCTGGCGTTCCAACCGCGAATGTCTTCTGAGCGCGGGCCGCTTGTGTGCGGGCTTCCTGATACTTGCCTTCCTCGAACAGAGCCTGCGCCGCCGCCAATTGTGTCTGCGGGATGTTGCCTTTCTTGTCCCAGGCCATGGCGAGATAGGAATAGGCCTCCGCACTGTCGCTGTCGCGCTGGACAGCATTGGAGAGCACCAGGACCGCCTCATCCGCATCTTTTTGCGAATTGGTCGAGATCAGCGCGTGGCCCAGCAGGACGCGGATGGGAATGCCTTCAGGCGCCAGTGCCATGGCCTTTCGCAGTGGCGCAATGGCTGCTGCCGCGCGATTGCCCTCCAGCAACGTCTGACCTTTGAGTTCGTAGAAATAGGGATTGTTGGGCTGCAGGGCGATCAGCGCATC
>CAIZGQ010000755.1 GCA_903932565.1 uncultured Hyphomicrobiales bacterium | reverse complement strand
GTGCTCGTGAAGGGGGCTTGAACCCTCACCCGGCGCGAAACGCGCCACCTTCTCCATCGCAAGTCGGGTCTACCCGACTTGCGCATTCAAAATGCCGAACCCCGGCTAGAGCCGGGTTCGGGAGAGTCGGGTGGACCCGACTTGCGCATTTTAAATGCCGAACCCCGGCTAGAGCCGGGTTCGGGAGAGAGGGTTCATCCAGCTTGGAGCCAACCTTCTCCTTTGGGAGAAGGTGCCATGCGCAGCATGGCGGATGAGGGTCTCCGAAATCGCATCTCACCCGCCCACGCTGGCAAAGGTCAGTTCCGGGGCTGACCCGAACAGGCGTTTGTGTTCGCTGAGCGCATAGCGGTCGGTCATGCCGGCGATGTAATCGCATATGATCCTGGCCCGACGAAGATCGCCGCCCGGTTCGCCGCTCGCCGCTTTGGCAGAGGACGCCCATTGCTCGGGCATGCATTCGCTCGCGTCCATGAACTTGCGAAACAAGGCCTCGACCACGGCGGATGCTTCGGCCCGAATGCGGATCACCCGGGCGTGACGGTAGAGATGGGGAAACAGGTGATTCTTGATCGCTGCGTCAGCGGCCACGATGCGCTCCGAAAATCCAACCATGGCGACCGGTTGCGCGCGAACGTCGGCGGCGCTCTCGACGTTCGCGGATGCAAGTCGGCGCTGGCTCTCGGCAATGGCATCCTCGACAAAGCGGGTGATCACCCGGCGACCAAGTTCGTGGATCAGCCGATGGCGCGGCAAGTCGGGATAAGCGGCGTGGATCTCATCCAAAAGCCCGCCCAAGAAATCGACGCTCCGCAGGGCCTCAAGATCGAGCACACCCGCCCGCAGGCCATCGTCAATGTCGTGGGCGTTGTAAGCAATGTCGTCGGCAATGGCGGCGGCCTGGGCCTCGGCACTGGCAAACTGGTCGAGTTCCAGATCGTTCAGCGCGTTGTAGTCCAGGATTGCGACGGGCAGGCCCTTGGAGGCATATCGCGCAACAGGCTGGCCGTTGGGCTCCAACAGAGGTCCGTTGTGCTTCACAAGGCCCTCGAGCGTCTCCCAGGCCAGATTAAGCCCGTCGAAGCCAGCATAGCGGTGCTCAAGCTTGGTGACGATGCGCAGCGCCTGCGCGTTGTGGTCGAACCCGCCCCAAGGGGCCATGCAGGCCTCCAGCGCGTCCTCGCCCGTGTGACCAAAGCAGGTATGGCCCAGGTCATGGGCAAGCGCCAGCGCCTCGGCCAGATCATCGTCGAGGCCAAGCGCACGGGCGAGGGCGCGGGCGATTTGGCTGACTTCGATGGTGTGCGTCAGGCGGTTGCGAAAATGATCGCCCTCATGGGGCACAAAGACCTGCGTCTTGTGAGCCAGGCGCCGAAACGCGGTACAATGGATGATCCGGTCCCGGTCGCGCTGGAACTCGCTGCGCGTTGGCGACCCGGGCTCCGGCACAAGGCGACCCCGGCTCTGGTTTGACAGGCACGCATAGGGAGCACGTGCGACACCCGCAAATGTTGCGACTTGCGACGAGACTTGCGACAAGACTTGCGGATTGACCGGGTTTTCTGTGGGGCTCAACGCCATCAAACTGATTCCTGCTCTCGCAATGCTTCGTTGGTCTGGCCCTGGCTTTCAAGCTGCACGTTGAACCTTTGCCCCAGCAATCATATGTGGTGTGTTAACGTGAACGCCGCGCCATCAGCAGGATAGACATGAGCGAGATCGCAGACATCAACTTGGCCGAACCCACCTTGCCGGTTGTCACCGACCGGGCGGCGGCGCGTGTTGCCACAATCCTGAAGTCCGAACCCGCCGGCTCGATGCTACGCGTGGCAGTAAACGGCGGGGGATGCTCTGGTTTTCAATATGCCTTCGACATTATCGGCGAGCGCGCTGATGATGATCTGGCGCTGGAGAAGAACGGCATCACTGTGCTGATCGACCCAGTTTCGCTGGATTTTCTCAAAGGCGCGAAGATCGATTTCGTCGACGACCTGATGGGACAATCCTTCAAGATCGACAACCCGAACGCGACCTCGTCGTGTGGGTGTGGCACCAGCTTTTCGGTCTGAGCGCGGGACAGGCCCCAGCGCTTCAAACCCAAGGCGCTGTCTGGCCGGATTCAAAAATCCGCCAGCTGTTGGTGCCAGCTTTTGCGATGACCGTGCGGCCTTCCTTGGCGACGGCCAGCAGATGTCGGAACACCAACGGGTTGCGCCACGCATTGGGTTTGGCCGGATCGCAAACAGCCAGATAATCGTCCGAGTCCGGGTCATCCATCAGGATAGTGCCAATCCGGTCGGGCTTGAGCATCGGCCCCAGATCCCGGTCCGTGATCCAGTTGCATTCGTAGTCGCGGCAGACCTCTGGGCGTTTTTTGTAAATCTTGCAGCCACCGCCGAGGATGCAATTGTCACACACCTTGCCCGGTGGCTTCTCAAAATGGTCGATTTCCAGCACCACGCAGCACATCGTGCAGGAGCCGCATGACTTTCCCGGTAATGCCGCCATGTTGAATTCCGACTCCTGCGCACTTCGCCCTTTCCTTGATAGTGCAAGGGACGGGGCGGGCAAGGGCTGCGCTGACGCAGTTGTGGATGACGGCCGATTCCCGGCCTGAAAACCTCCCGCCCTTGACAGGGCAGGGCCTGCGGTGCAACTCGCACCCTCGAAAAGTCGAGGGAGACGTGCGTTCATGTCGGTTGCTTTTGTATTTCCCGGTCAGGGCTCGCAGACTGTTGGCATGGGAAAGCCGCTGGCAGATGCATTCCCTCAGGCCCGCGCTGTATTTGATGAAGTCGATGCTGCGCTCGGCGAGAAGCTATCCGCCACGATCTTTGAAGGCCCTGAGGCCGACCTCACCCTCACCGCCAATGCACAACCGGCCCTCATGGCCGTGAGCCTCGCCGTCATGCGCGTGCTGGAGG
>CAIZGQ010000754.1 GCA_903932565.1 uncultured Hyphomicrobiales bacterium | reverse complement strand
TCCACATCGGGAGAGAGTGGTGCCCAGGAAAGGACTCGAACCTTCACGGCTGTTAAGCCACTGGCACCTGAAGCCAGCGCGTCTACCAATTCCGCCACCTGGGCAACTAGCGTCTCATAAGACTTGGCAGCTGCCATTGTCAATCGGCCCCAAGCCTTGAGGACCCACTTGTCCGGCGCTTGTGCAGCGCAGCACTGGAATTTGCCTGTTCAACACAGTGAAAAATCAGCCTACAACCTTGACCCTCAGCATATTCATCACGGGTTCACACGGAATGCGTGATATGCGAGTCAAGGAAATCCTGCTCGGCGCAACGCTCAGGCATCGTGGATCGGGCGGGTTTCAGGATAGACCTCCAGTGGGGTCGGAGCCAAGGCAAGTCAGCCTGGCAAGGCATGGCGAGCGTTCGGTGACATGACTGATGTTGATGTGAAAGTCCCGGACTCTGCGCCCGGCGGCGAGCGCCTGCAAACGCAAGCGTCCTTGCACGACAAGACGAGCTCGCAGCATCCCTGCATCCTCCTGGGGCCGCGCCGTCCAGATTTGCTGCGCAACGAAACCCTTGCTGATATTTTTGCCGCCACCGTTGCGCTGTACGGGTCGCGGCCCTGCATGGTCTCGGACGAGATCGCGCTCACCTATCGCGAAGTCGATTCGATGGCGAAGGGCATCGCGCGCGGCTTGCTGCGCAATGGCATTGGCCCCGGCGATGTCGTTGGTCTCTGGATGGCCCGCGGCCCCGAGCTGCTGATCGCCCAGATCGCCATCGCCAAGACGGGGGCCGCCTGGCTGCCGTTCGATGGCGACGCGCCGGTCGAACGCATCGCCGTCTGTCTGCAGGATTCAGACGCCAAGGGCCTTCTGACCTCGGAAGCCTTTGCGCCCAAGGCCGAGGGGCATGTGCCCTGTCCCGTGCTGACGGGCGCTTTGCTCGTCGACATGCACGACAAGCGCCCGGTGAATGCCAAGGCGCTGGGGGCCACGCCCGATCACCCCGCCTATATGATCTACACGTCCGGCTCGACCGGCATGCCCAAGGGCATTGTCATCTCGGGGCGCAACATTTGCCACTATTTGCGCGCCGCCAACGAGGTCTATGGCCTCGATGAGACCGACGTCGTGTTTCAGGGCGCGTCCGTCGCCTTCGATCTGTCGATGGAGGAGATCTGGGTCCCGTATCTTGTGGGCGCCTCCCTGTTTGTGGCGACCCCCGCAGTGATGGGCGATGCCGACCGCCTGCCCGAGATTATGGATCGCGCAAAGATCACCGTGCTCGACACGGTGCCAACGCTGCTGTCGATCCTGCCGCGCGATATCGCCAGCCTGCGCCTGATCATTCTGGGTGGTGAGGCCTGTCCGCCCTCGATCGCGGCGCGCTGGTGCCGTCCGGGCCGGACGATCTTCAATTCCTACGGCCCGACGGAAGCCACAGTGGTTGCGACCGTGTCGATCGTTGAGCCCAACATGCCGGTCACGATTGGCCTGCCGATCCCCAATTATTCCTGCTACGTCGTCGATGATGGGCTCAATCTTGTGGAGCCGGGCGTTGAAGGCGAATTGCTGATTGGCGGCCCGGGTGTGGCCAAGGGCTATCTGAAGCGCGATCAGCTGACGGCGGAAAAGTTTGTTGCCAATCCGTTTGCCTCCGATGGCACCGATCCGATTTTGTATCGCTCGGGCGATGCGGTGGTCATCGATGCCAAGGGCGATATCGGCTTTCGCGGCCGCATCGATGACCAGGTGAAGATTCGCGGCTTCCGCGTCGAGCTTGGTGAAATTGAATCGCGCCTGACCGATCTGCCCGGCATCATCCATGCGGCCGTCGTGCTACGCACCGACAACGGCATCGACCAGCTTGTTGCCTTCGTCTCGGCCGACAAGGGTGTCGATCTCGAACCAAAAGCCCTGCGCGCCACGCTGCGTGAAACGCTGCCAGCCTATATGGTGCCGCAGCGGTTTGAGCCGATGGCCGAACTGCCGCGCCTCTCGTCCGGCAAGATCGACCGCAACAAGCTGAAGAAAGCCGAGCTCTCTGCGCCATCGCAGATGGATGAGGAGCAGGAAGAACCCCGCACGGAGACAGAAGCCTCGCTTCTCGCCGCAGCCAAGAAAATCCTGCCGCCCCAGTCGATGCCGTTCGATGCGGACTTCTTCACGGACCTCGGAGGCCACTCGCTGCTGGCGGCGCGGTTCCTGGGGATCGTGCGTGAAAATCGCTCGCTGGCTTCGCTCACCTTGCAGGATGTCTATGCTGCCCGCACTCTGCGCGGCATGGCGACCTTGCTGGACGGGCGTCAGGCGACACTGCCCCCCGCGCGTGATCTGACTTTTAAACCGCCGTCGCTGCGTCGCCGTTTTTTCTGCGGTCTCGCGCAGGCCATCGCGCTGCCGTTCATCCTCGCGCTGATGACAGCACAATGGCTCGGCGTGTTCGTCAGCTACATGCTGCTGACCGATACGGAAGCTGGTCTCTTCCAGGAAATTATTGCGCTCCTTGGCGTCTACATGATCATCAATCTGGTGACCGTGGCGATTGCGATTGGTGGCAAGTGGCTGTTTCTGGGCCGCACCAAGCCCGGCCGCTATCCACTGTGGGGAAGTTACTATTTCCGCTGGTGGCTGGTGCAGCGGCTGGAAGCGCTGACCCATATGAAATGGTTTCAGGGCTCGCCGATTATGCGGCTCTATCTGACCGCACTTGGCTGCAAGGTCGGTGAGGATTCGATCATCGGCGAAATTGAAGCTGGTGCCATTGATCTCATTGAAATTGGTGCCGGCTCCAGCATCGGCTCGAAAGTCAAGTTCAACAATGCGCGCGTTGAAGGCAACGAACTGATCATCGGCCGCATCACGCTTGGGGCAGACACCTACATCGGCACGTCGTGCGTGCTCGAAGAAGATGTGGTGATCGGTGACGGCGCAGAGCTGCTGGATTTGACAGCCATGCAGGCCGGTGGCCGCGTTGGTGCCTATGAAATCTGGGATGGGTCGCCGGCCCGCAAGACGGGCGATGTGGATCAGGCCAGCCTGCCTGAACCGCCACCCGTCACCCTGTTTCGCCGCAGCTTGCAGACCTTTGTATATATGGCGCTGCTCTTGATTGTGCCGCCGATTGGCTTGCTGCCGATCTTCCCGTCGTTCTGGGTGTTCAACCGTATCGACGATTACATCCAGCTCGGCGGCATTGATCGTTTCTCCTACATGATGTCGATCCCCATCATGGCGTGGCCAACCGCCTTCGTCATGGTGATGGTGACAGTCGGTTTCATCGCCATCTGCCGCTGGATCATTTTGCCGGTTGTGAAGGAGGGCACCTATTCGGTGCATTCGTGGTTCTATGTCCGCAAATGGGCCGTGGCGCTGGCAACTGAAATTACGCTGGAAGTTTTGTCCTCGCTGTTTGCAACGATCTACATGCGCTCCTGGTATCGTCTGATGGGCGCGAAGATCGGCAAGGATGCCGAGATCTCCACAAACCTTGCGGGCCGCTACGATCTCGTTGAGATCGGCGAGAAATGTTTCATCGCGGACGAAGTTGTCTTTGGTGACGAAGACGTGCGCCGCGGCTGGATGCATCTGAAGAAGGTACGCACGGGCGAGCGCGTGTTCATCGGCAACGATGGCGTTGTGCCAACGGGTGCAGACATTCCCGATGGCGCGCTGATCGGCATCAAGTCGAAGCCGCCGGCCAACGACATGATGAGCCCCGGCGATACATGGTTTGGCTCGCCACCGATCAAGCTGCCTGTGCGCCAGCGCTTTGACGCGGGCAATGCGGCCTGGACCTATGAAGCCCCGCGCTGGAAGAAGTTCATGCGCGCCGTGTTCGAGGCCGTGCACATCTCCCTGCCGACGATGTTGTTCATCACGTTTGGCACCTGGGCGGTGGAAGTGTTTGGCCAGCGTCTGCTCGACGGCAAATTTGTCGAAGTGTTCTGGCTGTTCATGGCCGCGTCCCTGGCGATTTCATTCGCGCTGACGGCCGTCGTCATCGCCATCAAATGGATGACCATGGGGCGCTACGAGCCTGTCACCAAGCCGATGTGGTCGTTCTGGGCCATGCGCACGGAAGCTGTTGCGGTGATGTATTGGGGCATGGCCGGCAAAGTGTTGCTGGACCATTTGCGCGGCACGCCGTTCCTGCCATGGACGCTGCGCCTGTTTGGATCAAAGTTCGGCGAAGGTGTTTACATGGACACCACCGACATCACCGAATTCGACTGCGTGACGGTTGGTGATTTCGTGTCGATCAACTCGCTCTCAGCCTTGCAGACGCATCTTTACGAGGATCGCGTGATGAAAGTCGGTCGCGTGCATGTTGGCTCTTACGTGACCATCGGGGCCGGCGCCACGGTGCTCTATGATTCCCACATCGGCGATTACGCGCGCCTTGGTCCGCTGACCGTTGTGATGAAGGGCGAGGGCATTCCGGCGCATTCGGAATGGTTTGGCCTGCCGGCCCAGCCGCGCGGAGCCGTGCAGGGCAAGTAAACCATACTGGCAGAAGCGATCTTTGCAGTCTTGACCAAGCGTAAGCTTAGCCATAAAATTTAATCAGAATATGGGGTGCTATCTTAAAAAGCCCCCATAACGGTTGAGTTTTTGGGAGCTTGTCATGATCCCTGTTGATGGCGACACCATGCGGGCGATTGCGCCGCATCTCACTGGCACGCGCGCAGCGCGGCAAGCCTCAATCATTGACGGCGTCGGTGGCGCGCTGGCGGATCGGCTTGCGTCATTCGACATCAATACGCGTTTGCGTATCGCGCATTTCTTGGCCCAGACGTGTCATGAATCCGACGGGTTCAGCACAACGGAGGAATATGCGAGTGGTGCTGCCTATGAGGGACGCCTGGATCTTGGCAACACGCAAAAGGGCGACGGCGTGCGCTTCAAGGGACGTGGCCTTTTGCAGCTCACCGGGCGTGCCAATTACAAGAAATATGGCGATCTCCTGCACATCGGTTTGGTTGACGATCCGCCCATGGCCGCTGAGCCCGCGACGTCACTGATGATCGCCTGCGAATACTGGAAGCTGCGCAACATCAATCCCATGTGTGATGCCGACGATCTCTATGCGGTCACAAAGGCTGTCAACGGCGGCACGACGGGGATCGACAGTCGCCGCGCCTATCTCACCAAAGCCAAAACGGCTATCGCCGGCCTTGAGGCTGTCGCACTCGCCGCAACGGCCGGGGCAGGTGGTGCAGCGAACATTTTGCGACGCGGGTCTTCCAGTTCCAGCGTGGGTGATCTGCAGCGTAAGCTGCGTGCGCTCGGAGAGCCAACCGTGGTCGATGGTTCGTTTGGACCAGCAACTGAGCTCGCCGTCAGCCATTTCCAAAAGGCGCATGGTCTGCCGGTCACCGGCATGGTGGACAGCGCAACCGGGGCTGCCATCGCGGCTGCTTGAGGCCGCCGCGCACTTTAAAACGCAGGCGGCGTGACGCTGCCGCGTACTTGAAAACTTGTTCGGCATAAGCCGCCGCGCATTTTGTACCGTTGGCAGCCTGAGATGGTCGCGGCTTTTGAGTCTCGCGGCCACCCGCGTCGCTGAAACCACGGCGGCGTGACGCCGCGCCTGGCCGCTATCGCTGACCGTCCGTTTGACCCTGTGGCAGCGCAAGCCTAGAACCGCGACAGCAATCTCCGCCCTGTTCAGGCGTCCCATCAGGCGTCCCATGTCGCACAACACCTTCGGCCACCTCTTCCGCGTCACCACCTTTGGCGAAAGCCACGGGCCTGCCATCGGCTGCGTGGTGGACGGCTGCCCGCCCGGTCTCTCCCTGACAGAGGCGGACCTGCAGGTGTATCTCGACAAGCGCCGCCCCGGCCAGAATCGTTTCACCACCCAGCGGCAGGAGCCGGACGTCGTTCGCATCCTGTCGGGTGTGTTTGAGGATGATCGCACCGGCGGGCCCGTGACAACCGGCACCTCTATCGGCCTGCTGATCGACAATGTTGACCAGCGCTCGAAGGATTATTCCGAGATCCGCGATGCCTATCGTCCGGGCCACGCTGACTATCCCTATGACGTGAAATACGGCGTCCGCGATTATCGCGGTGGCGGGCGCTCGTCCGCGCGCGAGACGGCCATGCGGGTTGCCGCCGGTGGCGTCGCCCGCAAAGTCACTCCCGGCGTCACGATCCGGGCCGCCCTCGTCCAGATGGGGCCGCACAAGATTGATCGCGCCCGCTGGGATTGGGCCGAGGTCGACCGCAATCCCTTCTTCTGTCCAGACGCAGAGGCCGCGGCATCCTGGGAAACGTATCTCGATGGCGTGCGCAAGGCGGGATCCTCTTGCGGCGCAATGATTGAAGTGGTGGCCGAGCATGTGCCGGTCGGCTGGGGCGCGCCCATCTATGGCAAGCTTGATGCGGAGCTCGCCTCTGCGCTGATGTCGATCAATGCCGTCAAGGGCGTCGAGTTTGGCCTTGGCATGGCGGCTGCCGATCTGTCGGGCGAAGAGAACGCCGATGAGATGCGGCTTGGCAACGACGGCCAGCCGATCTTCCTCTCCAACAATGCTGGCGGCATTCTGGGCGGCATGTCCACTGGCCAGCCGATTGTGGCGCGCTTCGCCGTCAAACCAACCTCGTCAATCCTGACGCCGCGTCTGAGCGTCGACCGTTTCGGGGCGGAGACGGATATCCGCACCAGGGGTCGCCATGATCCCTGCGTCGGCATCCGCGCGGTGCCTGTGGGTGAGGCAATGGTGGCGATCGTGCTGGCGGATGCTTATCTGCGTCACCGGGGGCAGGTGGGTGAAAGTCACGTCTGGCCGTTTGCCCGCCCACCCGTCTAGCCCGATACCACCAGGCCGCGCCGGAGGCGCTTGTTCCATGGCTGATATCTTCCTGCCGCACGGTCTCAAGATGTCGTTCGCGCAACCGCGCGTGATGGGCATCGTCAATGTCACGCCGGACTCGTTTTCCGATGGTGGCCTTTTTCACGATGCGGACGCCGCGCTCGCGCACGGCCTGCTTTTGGCATCTGAGGGTGCCGACATTCTCGACAT
>CAIZGQ010000753.1 GCA_903932565.1 uncultured Hyphomicrobiales bacterium | reverse complement strand
TGATCGTTCCGCCGCTGATTCAGTTTTTTCTCTTTGCGTCTGCCGCCACGCTGGAAATCAAAAATGTCCCGCTCGGCGTTCTCAATCAGGATTGGGGTGTTGCCTCATCGGAGCTTATCTCGCGGTTCGAACATGCTTCGAACTTTTCGGAAGTCCGCCGATATGCCAGCGAGGCAGATGCGCAGGCGGCCATCGATCGGCAGGATGTGATCGCCGTGGTTCAGATTGCCCAGGACTTTTCCCGCAAGCTGGCTGCTGGAGAAACGCCTAGCGTTCAGATCCTGTTGGATGGGCGTAAATCAAACGGTGCCCAGATCGTCAACAGCTATGTCTCGACCATTGTCGGTCAATATGCTGTCGAACGTTCGACAGGAGCCCAAGTTGCACCCATCAGCGAAATCGTTGATCGGAGCTGGTACAATCCCAACCGCGATTATCAGACGGCCATGGTGCCCACTTTGATCGGGTCTCTTGCGATGTCCACTGTCCTGATGATCGTGGGTATGTCGGTGGCGCGCGAGCGTGAACTCGGCACCTTTGAGCAGTTGCTTGTTTCGCCGCTTCAACCTTTTGAGATCCTTGTTGGCAAGGCCGTGCCGGGTCTGATTGTCGGCGTGGGCCAGGGCATATTGATTGCGCTGGTGGTTGAGTTTGTCTTTGGCATCCACCTGACTGGCTCCGCCCCTGTGCTATTTGCCGGGCTGATCGTTTTCCTTCTGGCGATCGTCGGCGTTGGTCTCTTCATTTCATCGCTGGTCTCCAACCAGCAGCAGGCGATGATGGGCATCATGGTGTTCATGATGCCCGCAATGATGCTGTCTGGCTTCACCTCGCCGGTGCAGAACATGCCCGGATGGCTGGCACCCATTGCCATGATCAATCCGCTGACCCATTTCATCGTCATCATTCGCGGGGTTTTTCTGCGCGACATGCCGTTCGCGCTGGTGGCAGAACGGCTATGGCCGATGGCCGCGATCGCGGTCATTTCGCTGTCGGCAGCGACATGGCTATTCAAGCGAACGGTGCAATGAGAGGCCAAACGTAGGTCTCGTGTCCGGGGCAAGCATCGGTCGCTGTACATTTTGGTGAGCTCAGCACGCACAAGAGGTCAAGTGCGTAAAATTCAACCGGCGCAGATTTAAAGCCAATCCCCAATCACCTCTCCAATATTGATCCAACGTAAATTTGATCTGTATCCTGGCCCTTGGTCTGGCCGCTGCTCAAATAGAAAACTTCGTCAGGAATATGGGCGATCTTGGCATCTGGAAAAGCAAGGCAATACCGAGTTGTGCGCTTCACACCCTCTTCGACAAAATCCGGATTGACGTGATGCACGATGGGGGCCGGATCAAGCCATTGCCGCATTGTCACAAGACGCTCAACGTAATCTAGATGATGATTGAAATACGAGCATGTAACCTCGCCTGAGGAAAGATCAATGTCGGAGACTGCTAACCTGAGATCGGGACTCGATAATGTGATTGCCAAAAAGGCAAAAGATGCGAGTTGAAATTTCAGCATCAAGTCTCTCCTTGAGCGGAATCCAGAAAGGCCGGCTTGCCATTCGGGATATCGTCAAGAGGCTTAAGTCGACAACAACAAGGTCATTTGAATAGTTGATGACAATTGTATTATCTCGCAGCAGATCATGACTGATTATATTGGATCTTCATGTGAAGAATTATAATTGAAAGCTGCCCTTCGGGCGTGTTCGTTTTGATGATGCCGTTTGCGCAAATCCGGTGCTGTCTGGAAAGTTGAATGTTGCGATCACTTTTTCCAGGCTCGGTCGCGCGTTCGATTGCGCCAGATTATAAAAAGCGAAAGCTGCCGGGCGGATATTCCGGCAGCTTTCCTGAGGTATATTTTGCTGCGACTGAGGGTCAGGCCGCAACCAGTCCGCTGCGGTTGCTATCAGATGTGTTGAGCACGAAGGTCACAAGCAGCACCGTGATGCCATTCGCCCAATAATACCAGGCATCCAACCCTTGAAAGCCCAGCGCGAAGGGTGCAGCCACGAACACAAAACCCACCAAACGGTCCACGTTCAGGTGAAGCGAATACGGCAGGACGCGGATCAGGCCGGTTTCATGATCCGTCAGAATTGTGAGGAAGAAGGCGGCAACGCCGGTCACCACGGACAACCACAGCGCGGCGGGATTGGTTTTTCCAAGGCCAAGCAAAAACGGCATGGCCGTCAGGCTTAGCGCAACCGGATAATCGATATAGGCGTGAAGGGTCTTTGTGACAAAACGGATGTTCATGGCAGTCTCCTTGCGTAAATTGCAGTGTTGGACGGGACGTGTGTTCGTTGCTGAGAACGGCGGTGCTCCGCTTTTTTGGACGCGGAGCACCGTCCGGCGCAGGCGGCGAGGGCGATGTCGACCTTGGGGAAGTCGATGTCGGTCAAGGCGACGTTGTTGGTGTAGTTTGTGAAGATGTTGATTGCGACGTTGGCGATCACTTCGATGATGTGGGCGTCGTTCAGGCCTGCTTCGCGCGCCGTTGCGAGATCAGCATCCGATACCTTGCCGCGCAGATCGACCACGCGACGGGCAAAGACGGCGACGGCATTGTCGACCTTGGTCTCGGCGGCGCCGTGGCGGGCCTTGCGAATGGCCTCCGGTGACAGGCCAGCGCCCTTGCCCATGAGGCTGTGGGCGGACAGGCAATAATGGCACTCGTTGGCCTGGGCGACCGCCAGAGACACGATCTCGCGCTGCTGGGCTGACAAAACGCCGTGGGTGAGGGCGTCGTTGAGGCCGAGATAGCCCGTCAGAACCGAGGGGGACTGGGCGAAGGTGGTGAACAGGTTCGGCACCATGCCGATCTTTGACTTCACGGCTGACAGGGTGGCCTGAAGCGAAGCGTCGGCGCGGGCGGTGTCGATGGGGGCAATGCGGGGCATTTTGTGTTTCCTTGTCTGGGGCGTACTCGATTGCACTCACACTGTATGCCGGACTATGAAAGACGAATGGTCCCAGAAACGTTGCAGGTCGTCCCAATGGATTCCTTTGCGAGCCTATTCACCCATGCGACGCCAACGGCGCGGACGTTCTTCTCCGGCACTCTGTGTCAGGGCATGCAGTTCGCCGATGGTGGCTATCTGCATTTGCTCAAGGCAGGCACGCTCACCCTGGCCCGGGACGGTGCTGCCGATCTTGTGCTGAGCGAGCCAACGCTGCTGTTTTTCCCGCGCGAACGGGTACATCGCTTTGTTGTCGACGAGGCGCGCGGCGTTGATCTGGTGTGTGCCAGCGTCGAGCTTGGCAATGCGGAGGGCAACCCCATAGGGCAGGGCCTGCCGGACATGGTGGTGCTGCCCATCTCAACCCATCCGGGGCTGGCACCCGTTTGCAAGTTGCTGCTGGACGAGGCTTTCTCCGAGGGGGATGGCAAGCAAGTGGCGCTCGACCGGCTGTTTGACTACCTTCTGATCCTGATCGTGCGCCATGTGGTGCAAAGCGGGGCCGTGTCCACAGGCGTTCTGGCCGGGCTCGCGGATCTGCGTCTAGCCCGTGCCCTGACAGCCATGCACGACACACCTCGCAAGTCGTGGACGCTCGACGCACTGGCGGATATTGCGGGCATGTCACGGACCCGCTTTGCCGAGCATTTTCGCACTGTCGTTGGCCGCACACCGCTTGACTATCTCACATCATGGCGCATGACGATGGCGCGACGGCTGCTTAGTCGCGGCAAGCCGGTCAAGCTTGTTGCCACGCAGGTGGGCTACAGCAGTGCCGCTGCCTTCTCGCGTGTTTTCAGCCGCGTTGTGGGTCAGGCCCCCAGCGACGTTGATGCGCTTGTCGTCGAAGGCGAAGGCTAAGGCAACGCGCGGCGCGTTTTGAAGAGATAGAGCCCGAGATCAGAAAGATCATGAGATCAGTTTGCTCTCAGGATCCTTTGGAACCATCAGCTATATATTTATCAACCCACGCCGATATCACGCTGGCTGCATATTCGGCGTCCTGTTGCCGGCGCAGCAGATGATCGGCGCCCATCAGGCTCACAAAACTTTTGGGATGTTTGGCGATGCCAAACAATTTGCTGGCGTTGTCGACGCTCACCGTATCGTCTGTTGGCGAATGCATGATCAGCAGGGCGCGATGCAGGTGTGCCAAATCATCTTCAATTCGATGCGCTTCCACATCCTCGATGAATTGGCGGCGCAGCTTGAAGGGTCGTCCTGCAAGCAGAACTTCGGCCTCACCATTCTGGATGATTTCTTCACGCTGCCAGCTGAATTGCTTCTGGATGTGATGGGTATCGGCTGGTGATCCAATGGTCACAACAGCTTTGACTTCCGGTATTTGCAAGGATGCCTTGATGCACGCTGTTCCGCCAAACGAATGCCCGATTAGGATCGAGGGCGCAACATAGGCGGTGCGCATATGATCAGCCGCCAGAACCAGATCTTTGATGTTCGACGTAAAATTCGTATTGGCGAAATCACCTTCGCTCATGCCTAGACCCGTAAAATCAAAGCGCAGAACGGCGATATTCAAATCAGTCAGACGCCGTGCAATCCAGCCGACCGAGCGAATGTCCTTGTTGCAGGTAAAACAGTGCGCAAACAAAGCAAAGGCACGTGGATTGGATGATTCAGGAAGATCGAGCCGCGCGGCCAGGAGGTCGCCACCGGAACCAACAAAAGTGACTTTCTCCATGATCCGCTCCTTAGAACATTCGTGACAGGCTCTACGAGGCGAGCCCGCCTATCTAGATGCCTAGCTGGAATTCATGCGTAATTTAGCGATGAATGGCAAACCGCGATCCTTCGGCCAACCAGGTTCGGCGCCGGAGGAGCCCAAAGCAATAAATCAGGTCCCAATTTTGCTCGTGTGACATTAGTTCGATTTAGGCCGTCACGTCAGGAAGATTTCGCAGAGGAGGCAGAAAATCTTTGCACGAGAGCGGCCTCATTGGAGGAGCTGCAATCTTAAGTTGCCCCTGGGATTTGTCCCAGGGGATGATTTCACCAACAGTGCTTTGGCAGGTTTTTTTGAAGCTTGACGCTGCCGCCTGCGTTCACGCTTTGAGTGTTGCAAGGTCGCCAAGACCGAGCGCCTCGATGACGCCCTGCTGCACCGGTGCTGTTGCAACGTTGATTGCTTCTGCTCCGAATGGCTGGCCAACGATCGTGCGGGCCGGGCGTGCGCCCTTGGGCTGATCGACCAACGCCGCAATCGCAGTTGCGACATCGTGCGGGTTTGGTGCGCTGGCAGAGGAAAACATCTCGCTGAAATTCGCAAACATCTTGGCGGGAATTTCACCGATTTCGCCATAGGCGGCGGTCCGTGCAACGTCCGCGGGTTGCTGGATACTCGCATACATGTTGGTGGGGTAAGCGCTTGGCTGCACCAGCACAACATCAACGCCCAGTTGCGATAATTCGTAATGAAAACTATCGGTCAGAGCCTCGACGGCGAACTTCGACGCGCCATAGATGCCGAAGAACGGAAAGGTGACACGACCAAGCACCGAGCCAATGTTAACAATCAATCCGTCGCCCGCAACGCGCATCGCTGGCAAAACGGCCCGCGTCGTGCGCAGCACGCCGATGACATTCGTGTCGAACAGCACCTTGGCTTGCTCCGCTGAAAAGGCTTCTGTCACGCCCGCCGAGGCCATGCCTGCATTGTTGATGAGCACATCGATGTGTTCTGCGGCCTCGATGACGGACGCAATGGCGCGCTCGACAGAGCCATCATCGGTGACGTCGAGTTCGACAACGCCAATGTTCTGCTCGCGCAAAGCGTCGGCGTGAGCGCGGTTGCGTCCCGTGATGTCGCGCATCGCGGCGAACACGCGATGGCCAGATTTCGAGAGCGTCTCTGCCGTGTCACGGCCAAAGCCCGTCGATGCGCCGGTGATGAGGATGGTCTTTGTCGTTGTCTTGGTCATGGTCGTTCTCCTTGAAGATCGGTTGGGTTGCGTTGGGTTTGGGGGAGGAATTAGCCGACGTGGCTTTGAAGAAATGCTCGGATGACGGCACCAATTTCCCGGGCGTGGGTTTCAAGTGCAAAATGGCCGGTATCGAAAAGGCGAACTTCGGCCTTGGGCAGATCACGCTTGAACGCTTCTGCACCCGGGGGGATGAAGAACGGATCGTTCTTGCCCCAGACAGCCAGCAGCGGCGGCTGATGTGCACGGAAATAGGCCTGAAAGGCAGGATAGGCTGCGACGTTTGAGGCGTAGTCGAGCAGCAGATCGAGCTGAATGTCATCCGCACCCGGCCGGGCCAGATAGAAGTCATCAAGATTGCGACCATCGGGCGAAACAAGGCTCGGATCCGCAACGCCGTGCGTGTACTGAAACAGTGTTGTCTCCGGCGCCAGGAAGCCACGCAGCGCGGCACGATTGGTGTCGCTGGGATCAGCCCAATAGGCCTTCACCGGATTGAAGGCGTCGGACACACCTTCAAGATAACTGTTGCCATTCTGGGTAATGATGGCCGTGATGCGTTCGGGATGCCGAACTGCAAGGCGCAAGCCGATGGGTGCGCCATAATCGAATATGTAGATCGCAAACCGCGTAAGGCCGACGACCTCGGTGAAGCGGTCGATGACATCAGAGATATTGTCGAAGGTGTAGCTGAACGCATCGCGTGGTTTCATTGCCGACTGGCCAAACCCCGGCAGATCAGGCGCGATCACATGATACTGGTCAGCCAGTTCCGGAATGAGATCGCGAAACATATGGCTCGATGACGGAAAGCCGTGCAGCAGCAGCAGCGTCGGGCGATTGCGGTCGCCAGCCTCGCGGTAAAATATGTCGGTGCCGTTGACATCGACGGTCTTGAAGTGGATCGCCATGGAAAGTCTCCGCTCGTCCTGGTCCCAAAAGTCGGGCTTCTTGGCCCGGTCCAGAACGCGTAGAGGCTTTCGTATTTTCAGAGTATCCGTTATGTTTTGAAGGTCGCCTTTCAAAAAATGGAAACTAGGAATGGACCGTTTTGACGCCATTCAGACGTTGCTGGCCGCGGTGGATGGGGGCAGCCTCTCGGCGGCGTCCCGCAAGCTCGGTATGCCTTTGCCGACCGTCAGCCAGAAGGTGTCGAAACTTGAGGCCCATCTTGGCGCTCAGCTTCTGGTCCGGACCAACCGGAAACTTTTGCTGACGGAGGCGGGCAGCGCCTTCGTGTCGGCCGGCCGGCGTCTGCTTGAAGATCTCGACAACGCGGAACGCGCGGCCGCTGGCGAGTACCAGACGCCAAGGGGCGAACTTCTTGTCACGGCGTCGATTATGTTCGGCAAGCTCTATGTGACCCCGATCGTCCTCGCCTTCCTGGCCGCCCACCCGCAAGTGAATGTCCGCGTTGTGCTTGCGGATCATGTTATCGATCTGGTTGAAAACCATGTCGATGTCGCTATACGCATCGGCCGGCTACCCGACAGCGGGCTTGTCGCCGCACGCGTTGGGTCCATCCACTGGGTGATCTGCGCGAGCCCGGCCTATCTCGCAGCGCATGGTGTGCCCACAGCGCCTGAAGATCTCGAACAGCACCGGTGCATCGGCTTCGAAGGCCTGCAAACTTACCGCATTTGGCCCTTCGGTCGCGATGCGGGCGCAAGGTCGATTGCCATCCGGCCGCGCTTTTCTGCCAACACGGCCGATGCCGTCATCGAGGCGGCCGTCGCGGGTGTTGGAATTGCAAGGCTCACGTCCTATCAGGCGGCCAGTGCAATCCGGGATGGCAAACTCGTCAGTCTGCTTCGCAACCATGCGCCCGAGCCACTGCCGGTTCATCTCGTCCACACCGGGCCGCCATTGTTGCCTTTGAAAATGCGCTCCTTCATCGATTTTGCAATTCCGCTCTTGCGAGCAAGCCTGGCCAAAATTGAGAATGTCTGAGTCAAAATTGAACTCATACCTGCTCGGAGCGTGAGGTCGTTTTCGACTCGATTTCATTTCAAAATTGAAACCACAACCTCCAAGCGACCTGAGAAGTGACGTTGCCTCCAGTTTTTATCCAGTTTTGCGCTCGCACGGCGCGGTCGCTGACTTCAGAGGAGAACGAGTTGGTGGTTTGGTTTGTCGTTGCCCAATCCTGAGTAGGAGCTGAAGCTGTTGGACTACATTCTGATCGCGATTGCTCCAAAATGAGCAATCTCCGGATCCGCTGAAAATCAGCCGATCCGGATCTGGCTACAATGTTAAATTTCAGCTCCTTGAAGGACCTTATTGCTAGAAAATCATTCTTATTAAGGGCATAAAATCAAACGTGATCAATAATATCGATCACGTCGAGAATGATATCCACTAAAGGTGTGATTCGATCGAAACCAAGGCACGGCCTGCGGCTGAGGGGCGGGAACGATCGGTTCGTCCTTTAGAAAACCCGAGTTGATCCAGAAGCGCGGAGCATCGGTTTGAGTGGACCACTGGCGGGAATAAGGGTTGTTGAATTCGGGACTTTGATCGCCGCCCCGTTTGCCTCGCGCATGCTCGCCGAGTTCGGCGCGGATGTGATCAAGGTCGAGCAGCCCGGGGTGGGTGATCCGCTTCGCAAGTGGCGCAAGATGCATGAGGGGACCTCTCTTTGGTGGTACCTGCAATCGCGCAACAAGAAGTCCATTGCTCTTGATCTCAAGTCGCCCGAGGGACTTGCAATTGCTCGCGACCTTGCCGCCGGCGCGGATATTGTCATCGAGAATTTCAGGCCGGGCGGCCTTGAGAAACTCGGTCTGGGATGGGACG
>CAIZGQ010000752.1 GCA_903932565.1 uncultured Hyphomicrobiales bacterium | reverse complement strand
CCCGCGCGATGGCCACGTTGCTGCGCAACATTTTGCGCGAGCAATGGCTGTGTGCGGCAATCCTGATGGCGGCAGCCGTTCTCGGCCTGCTGTCGCCAATGGCTGCCTGATCAGCCTCCGGTCACGCTCATGTGACGACCCACGGCGGGCTGGCGCGTCGTGCGGTCGATGATGAAATCATGGCCCTTGGGCTTGCGGGCGATGGCGTCGGTGATCGCCGCCTGCAGGAGCTCGTCGGATTCTGAGGCCCGCAGGGGACCCCGCAAATCAGCCGCGTCGTCCTGACCCAAGCACATGTACAGCGTGCCGGTGCAGGTGACGCGCACGCGGTTGCAGCCTTCGCAGAAATTGTGGGTGAGTGGCGTGATGAAGCCCAGACGTCCACCGGTTTCGCGCACGCGCATGTAGCGCGCCGGGCCGCCGGTCTGGTCGGGCAGGGCGGAGAGATCGAAGCGCTCCATCAGGCGCGTTTGCACCAGCGACAGCGGCAGGTACTGGTCGGCACGCTGTTCTTCGACGTCACCGAGCGGCATCACTTCAATGAAGGTGATGTCCATGCCCCGGCCGTGCGCCCAGGTGATGAGATGCTCGATCTCGTCCTCGTTGACGCCCTTGAGCGCCACGGCGTTGATCTTGACTGCGAGGCCTGCGGCTTGGGCCGCGTCGATGCCCTCCATGACGCGGGCGAGGTCGCCCCAGCGGGTCACGGCCTTGAATTTTACCGGGTCCAGCGTGTCGAGCGAGACGTTGATGCGCCGAACACCGCAGGCGTAAAGCTCGCGGGCGTGTTTCGCGAGCTGCGAGCCATTGGTGGTGACCGTGATCTCGTCCAGCGCGCCTGTGTCGAGGTGCCGCGAGAGCGACTTGAACAGCGTCATGATGCCCCGCCGCACCAGCGGCTCGCCGCCGGTGATGCGGATTTTACGCGTGCCGCGTGCCACAAAGGCCGAACACAGCCGGTCAAGCTCCTCAAGCGACAAAAGGTCCTGCTTGGGGAGGAAGTGCATGTCTTCGGACATGCAATAGACACAGCGGAAATCGCAGCGGTCCGTCACTGACACGCGGATATAAGTCACCGCCCGGCCAAACGGGTCGACGAGCCCGGCGGGCGTCATGGACGGCAGAAAAGGCGCGGACGGATGGGCAGTCAAAACAGACCTCGCAGGGGGCAGTCGCAACAACGGCCCTCGAACCGTGGGTGAGCGCCTGATATAGACACGTTGACCTCGATCGCAAAGGGTCTGACCGTTTGGCGGCACCCTTGCCGTCAATCTGCCCGCGCCCCGTTCAAAAGGATTTGTACATGAGCACCGAAACGCTGCCGACTGCAGCTGCGCCCGCCTGGCCGACGGAAATCCGCGTGCGCAAGGGCGGGCAGGTGCTGGCCGTGACCTTTGATGATGGCAAAGCTTATGAGCTGTCAGCCGAATATCTGCGGATCGCGAGCCCCAGCGCCGAGGTCCGCGGCCACACGCCTGCCGAGAAGCAGACAGTGCCCGGCAAGCGCAATGTGGCGATCCGCGAGCTGGTGCCGACCGGCAATTATGCCGTGCGCATCGTCTTTGACGACACGCACCAGACCGGGATTTACACCTGGGCCTACCTGCACGAGCTGGGTGCCGAGGAGCCGCGCATCTGGGGGGCGTACTTGGCGGAGCTGGCGGCGAAGAGTCTGAGCCGGGGGTGAGGGGATTTGGAAACCCTCATCCGTCACGCTCCGCGTGCCACCTTCTCCCAAGGGAGAAGGTTAGCCCCATCCCGAACCCTCTCCCCCGAACCCGGCTCTAGCCGGGGTTCGGCATGTTGAAGATGCAAGTCGGGTAAACCCGACTTGCGTGGAGAGGGTGGTCGGCGGATGCCGACCGGGTGAGGGTGCCTCTTCAACCGACCCCAGCCTCAGCGCTGCACGAACACCTGCGTGCCGACGCGGACGCGCTCGTAGAGGTCCATGACATCGTCATTGGTCATGCGGATGCAGCCCGAGGACACGGCCTGGCCAATGGTGTCGGGCTCGTTCGAGCCATGGATGCGGTAGAGCGACGAGCCAAGATACATGGCGCGGGCACCCAGCGGGTTCTCCGGGCCACCGACCATGTGGCGCGGCAGGTCCGGGCGGCGGCGCAGCATCTGCGACGGCGGGGTCCAGGCGGGCCACTCGGCCTTGCGGGTCACCGTCTTGGTGCCGCCCCAGGCAAAGCCCGGACGACCAACGCCAACGCCATACTTCACAGCCTTGCCACCCGGCAGCACGTAATACAGACGGCGCTCCGACGTGGAGATGAAAATGTTGCCAGGGCTCTGCGGCCCGCTGTAGCTGACGATTTCGCGCTCAACGGCTTTTTGCTGCGTCGACCCCAGGAGGGAGCCCTGACCCGGCGAAGGGTTGGACATGTCATAATCGAAGGCGGCAGCGGGAGAAGCCAGAACGCAAAGACCGGCGAGAGCTGCAACGAGCCCTGAAGTGTAGCGACGCATAGGTGGCCTCGATTGAAAAGTGTCAACGTTGATGCGACGCAACACGCGTCAGCTGGCGCTTTTGTTCAATACAAGGCGTGTCATTGCAATGCGTTTACGCACACGAAGTGGTGATTGAAGGTCTTCACCCAGTGACGTGGCCATGCTGCAACAGTCAGGCTGCCAGGCGCTTGGATCCTCAGGCAGAGTGGCGGATGTCGTTTTCCAAACCCTCAGCGAGCGCGTCATCGTCGGCGTCAGCGCCCATCCGTGCGAGCTGATGCAAGGCGTCCACCATGCGCCCGCGCAAATGGGAGGCCACAGAATCGGCCTGCTCGGTCACAGAGCAGAGTTTGAGATAGCGGCCGCTCGACACGATGGCGTCGTAGCGCTCTTCGTCTTCCCAAAACGCCTGAATTTTCGCGATACGGTCTTCAACCTGGATGAGGCGCTGGATCAAACCATCCTGTGTCATGCCAAGATCAGACCCTGCGAGATTGGCCAAAATCGAATGTTCATCGCTCATGGGAAATGCACCGGAGATTGAAAAAGAAGCCGAACCCTCGAACCTCAGTTTTGACGCAGGGTCATTTCCAAAAACTTAAAACCGAAAGCTCAACATCATCTTTTTATACTTTGGAAAGAATTGCAACGCATCACGATTGATTGAGTCAGCTTGAGGAAAGGTGATCTTGAACCGCCATCTGGCTGCTCTGAAATGAGAAGGTGCAGGCTGCCGGCGCGACCGTCGGTAGCATCTTATGCGGCACGTCTGCGCGCCGGCCCTTCCTTTTTCGGCGCACCGGTCTGGAAAGCCTGAATCATGTCGATGAGCTTGCGGCTCTCCTGCGCCAGCGACCAGTTCGCCGTTGTGGTCTCCTCCACCATGGCAGCGTTCTGCTGGGTGATCTGATCCATCTGATTGATGGCCGTTTCGACCTCATGGATGCCGGCTGCCTGTTGGGTGGCGTTTTCAGCGATCTGGGTCACAATGGCTGTCATGCCCTGGATCTGCTGGACGATGCGCTCGAGCGCGCGACCTGTATCCTCGACAAGCGCGACACCGCCCTCGACCCGCGTGTTTGACGCCGAGATGAGTGTCTTGATTTCGCGGGCCGCGTCGGCGGAGCGCTGGGCCAGTCCGCGCACTTCGGTGGCGATCACCGCAAACCCGCGACCGGAGTCCCCAGCTCGCGCCGCCTCGACGCCCGCATTGAGGGCCAGAAGGTTGGTCTGGAAGGCAATCTCATCAATGACAGTGATGATCTGGCTGATCTGATGTGAGGATTCCCGAATGTCATGAATGGCCGAAACAGCTCGGCGAACAACGTCGCCGCCGGTCTGGGCCTCCTGATGCGTCGATTCCACGAGTTCACGGGCGTGTTGCGAGGCCGTCGCGGTTTGCTGGATCGTCGAGACGATCTCAGTCAGCGCGGCTGCTGTTTGTTCGAGCCCCGCAGCCTGTTGCTCGGTTCGGCGTGACAGGTCCTCGGAGGCTGCAGCACTCTGCTCCACGCCGGTTCCCATAGCCTCGGCACTGTCGGAGACCGTCGCCAATGCCGTGGCAAGCTGTGTGACCGTGGCATTGAAATCGGCCCTGAGCGGTTCAAACTGGGCCGCAAATGGCACCTTGATCTGGCAGGTCAGATCGGCCTGAGCAAGCTTGCCCAGCTGTTGCGCGAGGATGGACATGGTTTCGGCAACGACGGCGGCTTCGCGCAGCTTGTCCTTGTCACGGGCCCGCCGCTCGCCCGTGCTCAGTCGCGATTCCTCTTCAAGCCGCGCTTTTTCCACAGCGCCTTGCCGGAAGACGTCCAGCGCACGCGCCATCTCGCCAACTTCATCCTGACGCGATTGACCATCGACGGTCAGGTCGAGTTTGCCCTCCGACAGCACCCGCATGTCGCGGGCCATGGTGATAATCGGAACGGTGATGGACGCGGCAAGCCGCCGCATCATGAAGATCCCGAAAATGATCGCTGACGCGACAATCATTGTCGTCACTGCCAATGACACGCGATTGTTTGCGGTGACATTGGCTTGCGCTTGGCTGAACCGATCATTGATCACCTTGTCCAGGGACGCGAAGGCGGAGGTGAGCGCGGTTGCGTTGACGTCCAGCGCCTTGAGGGCAGCTGCCTCGTCCCGCGCTGCCGCCTGCAGGCTGGATTCCGCAAACTCGATGATTTGATCCACGCTGGATGTCATGCGCTGGAAGGACAACGTGCGCTGCTTGTCAAAGATCGCAGCCTTGTTGTCTTTCGAAGCGGCCTCGATTTGCCGGGCGGTGGAGATCACGCGCTCGCCATTCTGTTTCAGCTTGTCCAGCAGATCAATCAGTTTGGGATCGGCCGTTTTAAAGTTGGCGATCAGGCGACCGGTTTCACTTTGTGCAAAATCCATGTTGCCTTGAAACGTCGTGTCAAAGCGGATTGCTTCCTCGAGGCCAGCAACCCAGCGCGCATGATTGGACTTCAGCATGTAGGCATAGCCGGGCAGGTCCCAGGCGCGGCCATCAACGCGAAAATGATAAAGTGTGCGACGTGCATGCGCCGCCAGGGCTGTCTTGATGCTGGCCTCAAAGTCAGGCAGCAGCGCGTGCACCTTGTTGACAGCGTCCAGCGCCATGTCGGTGGTCGGCGCAGCAATTCGAGGGGCGCCCGGCACATTGGCGAGAACCGCTGCTGATGGCGTGTTGCGGAACGCGTCCGTGTCGGCACCCAGGCGAAGCTGGTCGATATACATGCGGGCAATTGGCAAAGAGGCCGCGATCAGGCGCTCCGCTTCGGGAATCAATTGATCCGAAGCCGTGGACTTTTGAAGATTGAACCGGACGCTGTTGAGCTGATCGCCAGCCGCCGACTTCACCAGCAGAACAGCAAGATCAGACTGGATTAGACCCTCGATGGTGGAGGCGGTGAGCTGGCCCGCACCGAGTGCCAGAACGGCCCCCAGGGAAATCGCTGACAAGATGGCGGCAAGCCCACCGACGAGTTTGGATCGGATTGTCTTGAACATCTCGAAAGCGAGTCCCTTAATGGCCGTCTTCTTAATAAAATGCCAAGCAGAAAAGACCTTTTGAAAATTGCAAAAGGTCCCGGTCTTACTTGGCTGCTGTTACATAGGCCTCGATCTTGGCGACGTGCTGCAACACTTCAACCAGTTCACCCTTGGCTTCTTCCAGAGTCTGTTTGTCCTTGCTGACGCCATAGGCCTTGAAGAACGCGAAGGCGCGGGCAGGATGGACGATCGAATCGAGATAATTGCGGGCGATCGCAAACTGATCGAGGCTCTTGAGCGGCATGCCGATCTGATCTGCAGCGGTGCCTTCATCGCCCCAGGCGGCTTCGATCTCATCCGGCTTCATGGTCTTCATTTTCTCGGCGGACTCAATCACGAGCTTCATCAGCGGCGCAAACTTCGCGTCAGCCGCAGCAAATTCCCTGCAGCCTTCAATGCCGATTTGCATTTCCTTCTGGAGCCGGTCGAGCGAGGCGTTGAGATCCTTGATATTGCCGGTGATGATTTCCTGAATGGATTCCTTCACGAGTCCATTGTAGGCGCTGATGTTCATGGCGTTGGCGCATGACATGCTGGCTGTGAGCGCAAGGGCACTCACGAGTAGGCGAGGAAAAATAGCCATTTGAAAGCCTCGGTGTTTTTAATGATGGAAATGCATTCCAGTCGTTCTGGAATCAAAATCGAAAACCGCACTGAACCTGCGAACCGAAAGCTGCGCAATTTGCATTACATTCCGGTTAAAAAAACATTTCAAGCTACATATTTAAGCTATTTTAGAAGGGTTTTTTTGAAATTTCATATGTCTTAGCGGAAGCTTGTTCCGCAGCGAAAGGGAGAGATTTCAGAACTGCCGCAACGTCACTTTAAACCATGCAACCGGTGCTCCGTCGATGCGAATGCAATTCTTATCGACGCGCGATAAAGCACATTAGATTGTTTTTGCCCGGTGGTTCGCGTCGCGCCCTACGAGATCGTTGGACAGCCGTCCGATCCGATAGTCCTGCCCCGCAGCCATGCCAATTACTAATCAAAAGTAGGAGAATTCCGCAGAGATGGTTCAGCCACTCGCACTGCTTTCGAAAAGGATTGATCGCAGAAGGGGAGACCTTGATTCATGATGCAGACATGG
>CAIZGQ010000751.1 GCA_903932565.1 uncultured Hyphomicrobiales bacterium | reverse complement strand
TGCTGAAAAATGGAAACCCACCAGATGATTGGACGAAAATCTGTTAGAACGTTGGAACTTTCGAAGCTCCGTCCTGTTATGCAAACGTAATTTCAAAGCTGACGTCACAATTCCTTTCAGAATTGTCGTAACAGCTTTCAGATGCAGTTCTTATTTTCAAATGAAACAGGATATGACCATGCAAATTCGCATCGGGTACGAGCTTGTGTACGAGTGTCCGCAGCCGACGCCGATGTTACTCACCTTAAACGTTCACTATAGCCGCGCTGCAGACATGATTTCTGCCGATGTGATCCACACTGATCCCCATGTTCCCATCACGCCCTATCGTGACAGTTTTGGAAACTGGTGCAGCCGCATCATCGCCCCGCCCGGACTTCTGAAAATCACAACAAACGCCTTGGTGCGAGACAGTGGCCTCCCAGATTTTCTCGCGTGGGATGCACAACAGCATGCCGTGCAGGATCTGCCCGACGACACGTTCGTCTACCTGCTGGGGTCCCGGTATTGTGAAACCGATCGTCTGAATGAAATTGCATGGGGCCTGTTTGACAAGGCACCGCTCGGCTGGGGCCGCGTGCAGGCTATTTGTGATTTTGTGCACAATCACATTGCCTTTGGTTACGAACATGCGCGGGCGACCAAGACCGCGCTGGAAGCCTATCAGGAAAGACGCGGCGTTTGTCGAGATTACGCCCATTTGGCAATCGCTTTTTGCCGCTGCATGAATATTCCAGCAAGGTACTGCACCGGGTACCTTGGCGACATTGGTATTCCTGTTCAGAACGCGCCAATGGATTTCTCGGCGTGGTTTGAGGTCTTCCTCGGCGGTGCCTGGCATGTCTTTGATGCCAGAAACAACACGCCGCGCATCGGACGCATTCTGATCGGACGTGGCCGCGACGCGACCGATGTGCCGCTCAGCACGACCTTTGGCCCGAATGTGTTGAAAAACTTTCAGGTCTGGACGGACGAGGTCGTCGACGCACCTTCGGTACCGGCCTTCAGCTGAAAAATTGCTTTCAAGATCCAAGCCCGGTCAGCTAGTCTTTGGTGTCCGGCACGAGACCGGGTTTTGGAAGGAAACGATTGATGCAGTTTCGCTCGACATTCATGCCCGTGGTCCGCGCACGCCCCACGCTCGCCTCACTGGCCCTGCTTGCTGGTCTTTTGGGTGGCATCTCCGCTGTGGTCGCCCAACCCGCGACCGCCCCGACGCCCGCACCCGCCCCCAGCGCAAACCCGCTCGATGCTGTTCCCGAAAAGATGCCGTTCAACGTGCCCTATGGCGCACCGATCAGCGCGGATCGGGCTCATAAGGTGATCGAAGCCGCTGATGCGGAAGCCAAAAAGCGCGGCTGGCCGATGAATATCACCGTTGTCGATTCCGGCGGCAATCTGGTGGCCTTCCTGCGCGAAGATGGAGCCCAACTCGCCTCCATCGCCATCTCGCAGCATAAGGCGAAAACGGCGGCCACCTTCCGTCGCGAAACCAAGGCGCTGGAAGCCGGTGTTCAAAGCGGCCTGACCTATCTGGTGACCATCGACGGCGTCATTGCCTCCAGAGGCGGCATTCCGCTGGTCGAAGATGGCAAGATCATTGGAGCCATCGGCGTCTCGGGAGGGGCGGGGTCGCAAGATGAGATCATCTCAAAGGCCGGCGCAGCGGTGATCAACAAATAGGCCTCACGCCTTTAAAACAGGCCCGGTCATTGTGACCGGGTCATTCCAAGTTTTCAGGTACTTGGACAATTTTCTGCTAATGCCGGGCGGTTTTAGTCTGCCGATGGATGTAACTCTACAGCAACACCTGATACTTGATTTGCGGCATTGCACACGAAAGCTGCACGGACGGAGAGACAAGCCTAAGTAGTTTTGCTAATACACCGCTCGAAGGGCTCCGGTCCTTGCCATCCATTTCAGCGTCCTTTCGTGAGGCACCAATGCTCCGCAATCTTCTCCTCGGCTCAGCCGCACTTCTTATCTCTGGCTCGGCTTTCGCAGCTGACCTTCCGTCCCGCAAGGCCCCGGCCGTTGCCTATGCAGCTCCGATCTTCACATGGACCGGCTTCTACGTCGGCGTCGAAGGCGGCCTTGATTTCATCAAGACACGTGGTTCGTTCACAACCACTCTGCAGACAACCGGCTCCTATTCCACAAACAAGACAGCTGGCCTGCTCGGCGGTCTCGTTGGTTACAACTACCAGATCGGCCAGTTGGTTGTTGGTCTTGAAGGCAACCTGGACGCCGTTCTCGGTGGCAAGAAGTCGTCAACATTCCTGGATAGCGGGTTGAACCTGATCACCGCTTCGACCCGTACGACATATGCTGGCGATATCCGTGGCCGTCTCGGTTACGCGTTCGATCGCGCCTTGTTGTTCATCGACGGCGGCGTGGCCTTCGGTGATGCCAAGACGTCTCTGACAGGCGCCCCGGGCCTCGGCCTCACAGCGGTGTCACTCAACACCCGCAATGTTGGTTACACGCTGGGTGCCGGCATCGACTACGCCTTCACCAACGAGTGGATTGGCCGCGCCGAATACCGTTACTCAAACTTCGGCAGCAAGTCCTACGCAACGGCAGCTGTTCGCACGTTCAACAACGCAAGCGTCAAGTCCGATTCGAGCGCAGTGCTGGTTGGCCTGATCTACAAGTTCGGCGCCCCGGCCACGGTCGTCGCCAAGTACTGAGATTAGGGTCACGACTTCCCGCCTCGTCGGCGGGATATCGCCTGAAAATACAGAAGCCCGGCCTCGTGCCGGGCTTTTTTTATGGTCTGGCCGGGCTCTGCGCTGGACCGA
>CAIZGQ010000750.1 GCA_903932565.1 uncultured Hyphomicrobiales bacterium | reverse complement strand
TTCCTCACTTGAGCTACTTCTATATAAATTTTCTTGATGATGCCGCTCTCTAGCTTGTCACCTTTCTCGCGCGAGAAAACTTTGACCGATTTCCGCGAAAATACGCTGGTGGACGTGATCACCAAGATCGAGCCGGAACTTTTCCTTACAGTAACGGGCCTGACCGTGGAGGATTTCAACCTGTTGGTTCGCCTGCGCGTGTTCAATACCGAACGGATGAACGAGGCCGTCTTCGCCTTCCGCCGCTACGAAGACGCCTCACTGCGCTATACCGGCATCGACAGCCATGAGGGACTGACCCACATCGGTGGGTATGACACGGTGGTGGCGGTTGAAGAAATACAAGGTGCCAGTTAGCCTGTTTTCTGGACGCCGATACCGCTACATGCCGCAATACATTAGGAGTTGCTATCGATGACGCTGCCAGACTTTGATTCTTTCCTGATGTCTTGGCGAGAAAGCGTTACTGCGGGGACGCCAACGACAACTGAACTTGGCCGCCGCTTTGCTCAAAAGATCGTGAGCCAATGGCTCGACGCGCCTGAAAGTGGGTTGGAGATCGTATATTGCGACGGGGCGGGCGATGGAGGGATCGACCTTGCGGTTCTCGATGTCGGTCCCGAGGACGAAGCCGAAGGGCAGCCAGGCCACACTTGGTATCTGATCCAAAGCAAGCACGGCACCGCATTTGCGGGAACGCGAACTTTGCTGGTTGAGGCACAAAAGGTCATCGAAACGCTCGATGGTCGGCGCAGCGGGCTTAACTCGATGGCCGAAGGGTTGCGGGAACGGCTCGCGGTATTCCGTTCTCAGGCAGGCCCGAACGATCGACTGATCATGGTGTTCGCCACTGAGCGCGCGCTCACGGACGACCAACGAGTTATCCTTGGCGATATCCGCACGATGGGCCGGGATCATATCGGTGGCATGTTTGATGTTGAAGCAATTTCAGTTGAGACGATCTACAGTCGCTTAGCCGAAGAAACGCCAGAAGTTGGGCTGCGCGTTCCCCTTCGATCACACCTTGTGCCGTCTGGCACTGACCTCCTAGTTGGTTCGACGCGGCTAACTGATCTTTACCAGTTCCTGGTCGATTACCGCGACACGACCGGTGATCTTGACGGCATTTACGAAAAGAATGTTCGCCGCTTTCTTGGCGGTCGTGGCAAGGTCAACAAGGGGATGCAAGAGACATTGCGAGACGCGCCTGAGCGATTTGGCCTCTACAACAATGGTATCACTATTGTCGCTTCGGATTGGACCGAAGCGGACGGCACCGTTGAGCTTGTTGCACCTTACATCGTGAACGGATGTCAGACGTCGCGAACAATCTGGGAGGTGTTTCATCGTCATTACCGAGCGGGTGGAACCGGGGTGAACCCGGAAATCGAAGCATGGAAGGCTCGGGCCAATGACGGTGCCGTAGTTACAAAAATCGTCAAGGTTGGGTCTGCCGGGGAGCCGCTGCTACAGGCAATTACGCGCTACACCAATAGCCAGAACGCCGTCCGGGAGAAGGACTTTTTGGCGCTGTCGAGTGACTTTAGCGGCTGGAAACAGGGC
>CAIZGQ010000749.1 GCA_903932565.1 uncultured Hyphomicrobiales bacterium | reverse complement strand
GATCCATTTCGGAATTCCATGGCGATCATTGATGACCGCGCCGGCTCCTTACGCATTATTGAAAACCAACAAGTATCGACCTGACCCCAATAGCCATATCGACCTGACCCCTAGCCCTGACCGTAGTTTGAACCGACCCGTGTCGAGCTGACCCCGTCAGTTGCGTGGTGCACACCTATCGCGCGCGCCTATATCGTCAAAATTCTGACGGCAATGCTGCGATTCCGATCAGGTCACCCGATCCAAGGTCCACGATGGCTAGAGCGGTCGATGTACGAATTACGAGCGGCAAGAATCCAATTGATGGACTCGTCTTCTCAAAAGAGGCGACTTCCCGGTTGACCATCTCGGGCGTGACGTGCAATTCCTTGGAGATTTGGGCAACAGTGCGTGCCCGGGACACAACTTCAGACTTAACTTCACTGTACGGCACAAAAAATCTCGGCATCTGAAATACATCACCGCCGCCACTCACAGCGGAAAAGAGCAGGCTATTGCTGTCTTCAACTCCCTTTGGCAGCACCGCCCCAACAAGTTGTGGCCCAAACCAGGGGGCAACCGGTATCGCAGCGTCTTTTTCTTCAGTTCTGCCTTTGGGGGCCGCGACCAATTCATTGGCCAGGGGAATATTGAATTGACCAACGTTGTAAACGATATACGCCGGGCGCGCTTTCAGCAAAGTTGCTACCCCGTAGGCCATCGCCGCCAATTGCACCAAGGCAATGATTGTCACATCGCGCGCAAGTTCCCGTCGCGGTTTTTTCGTATTGAAAATTATCAATGTCATGACCGGACCCAGCGTGATGTCGCAGCCGATCAACAACAGGAAAATGTCGCGCCCCTTCGCGATATCGAAGAGCGGATACGGATACCAGACTTTCGTGACCATCACCACCAGGCATAACGCGAGGGTGGCGCTTACGCCCAAATGAACGGCCGCAGCAAGTAGACGAGAATGAAGAGGGCTGCGGCGAGCTGGTCCTGCATTCATGAGCATTTGTTCATGTGTTTCCGTGGTCGGGTGACGCAAGAATGGTGCGCATTCCAAATTCATTTTTTGTCGGACCGGAATTCAATGGCGACAGTTTGCGGGAACATAAGGGAACCACGCCGCCGTAGTTGCAGCGGCACCGGTTACGCAACCCCAAACGATCGGCACACCGCTTTGAAGTCCGCCAGGCGGAATACCCGTCGCGCCGATCACTCCGGTCCCCGGAATCATAACTAACACAAGGGGACCGCCTGGGACGGCGATCGACGCCTGGTAGGTAATGCTGATTGCACCATCGGACGTGCGGTTCGGCACGGCGGCTGGAGCGGCCGTAATGCTTGCAATCGCAATGTTTGCAACGTTGCTGGTAGCGAGGAATGTAAAGCCCATTTGGGCTTGTGTGGCTGCAGTGCCATCGTAAATCGCCCAGGCAGCGCCGACATCCAATTTGGCCTCGCTGCCGAGCGCCAGCCCCTCGGACACTTTGGCTCGCATCGTGAACACCGTGTACTGCGGGATCGCAATTGAAGCAAGAATCCCGACGATTGCGACGACAATCATCAGTTCTATCAACGTGAATCCACGGGCAGGCTTTTGCAGCGTTCTAGTAACCACGGCGAACTCCCATTTTCATAAATGGTTGTGGCTGGACTAGTCCGCCCACACCCCATTCCTGCGATACCTTGTTTATGTACGCAAGTATTGGGCCAATCTACCGCTTTTCCGTCATTTTTTATTTATAGAGGCACCCTGCTGCCACAATTCCGTTACATGACTTGAGACGATGGCCAACTCAGCCGCCGGCACGACCACTAAATTTCGTACGGTATGTTTTCCACTTAGGCAGAAAATGATGCCCATAAAAAATGCCGCCCATAGGGCGGCATCTTCCTTGCGGAAATGCAAGTCAGTTAGTTGCGGCAATTCGCCGGAACGTATGCATAGTTCGTTCCGTTGGAATCGCAGCCCCAGACGATCGGGAGGCCGGCAGTAAGAGCACCGGCCGGCAGTCCACCGGCAACAAGACCACTGCCAGGATTCAGACCAATGGTGATACCCGCGGCGCCAATTGCGGCGGCGTAGGTAATCAGTATTCCGCCGTCAGAAGCTCCCTGTTTTGCGGGCTTAATCGGGGCATTCGTCAGAGCGGTAATCGCGATCGAGGTCACGTTCGTGGTTGCTGTCGACGTGAAACCGAAGTTCGCCGTGGCGGTGTTGGGCGCGCTCGAATACGTATCAGCGACAGCCAGCTTAGCTGCGTCGGCCATCGACAGACCTTCCGTAACCTTCGCACGAATGGTGTAGTTCTGATACTGGGGGATGGCAATTGCGG
>CAIZGQ010000748.1 GCA_903932565.1 uncultured Hyphomicrobiales bacterium | reverse complement strand
GGTGTCCCATGCGTCAAGAAACAATTGCCATCCATGCGGGCTATGAGCCAGATCCGACAACAAAGTCAGTCGCTGTGCCAATCTATCAAACCGCAGCTTATGCGTTTGATAGCGCAGACCATGGCGCAGCACTTTTTAATCTCGAGGTTGAAGGCTATCGTTATAGCCGAATTGCAAACCCGACGAGCGCAGTCCTTGAAGAGCGCGTTTGTGAGCTTGAGGGTGGTGTTGGTGCGCTTGCTGTGGCGACGGGCCAGGCAGCCCTGCATTTCGCCTTGGTCAACCTGGCTGACACAGGCGGCAACATCGTTACTGTTCCGCAACTCTACGGCACAACACATACACTTTTGGGACATGTTCTCCCACGTCAGGGGATCACCGGTAAATTCGCGACCACGGACCAGCCCGATGCGATTGAGCGCCTGATTGACGACAACACCAAGGGCATTTTTGTTGAATCGATCGGCAATCCGGCTGGCAATGTTTGCGATATTGAAGCGCTTGCCAAAGTTGCGCACCGCAATGGCATTCCGCTTCTGGTCGACAATACAGTGGCAACACCTATTTTACTGCGGCCCTTTGATTATGGTGCGGACATTGTCATCCATTCGTTGACAAAATTCCTCGGCGGTCACGGGACCACCCTGGGCGGTGCCATTGTTGATTCCGGAAACTTTGACTGGAGTAAACATCCGTCTCGATTCCCCGGTTTTAATGAGCCAGATCTGTCCTATCATGGGATGATCTATGCGCAGCGGTTTGGTCGCAGCGCTTATATCCAGCGCGCTCGCAGTGTCTATCAGCGCACCATGGGGTCCGTCCTCTCGCCCTTCGCGGCATTCCTTTTGTTGCAGGGCATTGAAACAGTGGCGCTTCGCATGGAGCGGCATGTGGAGAATGCTGCCAAGGTTGCTCAGTTTTTGCAAAAAGATCCGCGCGTTGCCTGGGTCAATTATGCCGGTTTTGAGGACAGTCCCTATTACAGCCTCGTGCAGAAATATCTGAAGGGCCGCGCCTCGTCGCTGTTCACGTTTGGCATCAAGGGCGGGCATGAGGCGGGCAAGAATTTTTACGATGCGCTGAAGCTTGTCACACGACTTGTGAACATAGGAGACGCAAAGTCGCTGGCGTGTCACCCTGCCTCAACCACACATCGGCAAATGTCGCCGGAAGAGCAGCACCATGCGGGTGTTCTTCCTGAAACCATCCGCCTGTCGATCGGGATCGAGCACATCGATGACATCATTGACGACATCGACCAGGCTTTGGCGTTCGCGTCCGCACAATCACGGCAGCTTGATGCGGCTGAGTAGGGCAGGCTTTCATGAGTCTCTTTTTTGAAAAACCGATTGCCAACAGATCGACAGCGTCTCGCTCGCCCCAGCGCATCGTAGCGTCTGGTGAACCTGACGCATTTGTTCGCTCAAAGCCACTTGAAATCGCGGTCGTCAACAACATGCCCGACGCGGCTTTGCTGTCGACGGAAAAGCAGTTCGCGAGACTTTTATCGAGCTCTTTACCGTCATGCCCTGTGCGCGTGACGTTCTATTCGCTGCCGTCCGTCCAACGTGACGGGGGCGCAGAAGCGCGCGTGTCTGAAAACTATGGCTGCATTGACGAGTTGATGGAGGCCTCCGTCGACGGTCTGATTGTGACAGGCGCAGAGCCGCGAGCCGCGCATTTGACCGAGGAACCCTTCTGGTCGGACTTGGCTGAGCTTACAGATTGGGCGACGTCTCACACGCGGTCCACGATCTGGTCGTGTCTGGCGGCGCACGCTGCGGTGCTTCATCTCGATGGGATCCAGCGGCGTCGACTTGCAGTGAAAAAGTCGGGCATTTTTGCGTGTGAACTTGCG
>CAIZGQ010000747.1 GCA_903932565.1 uncultured Hyphomicrobiales bacterium | reverse complement strand
TGCAAACAGCGTCTGCGCGTCAAGACTATTCTGGACGTCGCGCACAAGATCACGTACATCGCACGCACCCTTGCATGTCGTGAGGCAGATCTGCGGGCTCTCCTGTGCTGCTTTTCGTCTTCAGCTTTTGCGGCTTCGCGAGCGCGGTTGTGACGCGCTCTGTTGACCCCATGATCACGACAATCGCGCGTGAGTTCATGGTGCCGGCCGCCACCGCCGCCCTGCTCTCCTCAGCCTTCACGCTGCCCTACGCGCTGGGACAACCGGTACTTGGTCCGCTCGGCGACATTCTTGGCAAAACCACCATTCTCAAGGTCTGCATCTGGTTCCTTGCCATCGTGCTTGCCATCAGCGCCTTTGCGCCCAATTTCTCGTTCCTGCTGGCTCTGCGCCCGCTTGCGGGCATCTTTGCAGGCGGCCTGATGCCAGTTGCCATGGCGATCCTTGGCGACCGCTACCCGCCCAATGAACGGTCGCTGGCCATCGCGCGTTTTCTATCGACGGCGTTGATCGGTCAGGTGGCGGGAGCGTCGGGCGCAGGCCTTTTGTTGGATTGGGTCGGCTGGCGCGGCGTGATGATAATCACAGCGGTGGTCGCGGCAGCGGCTGCCACTGGCGCGATGATCATTTTCCCGCGCGGCTCATCGCCGCCGCGCAATCCCTTCCGCTTCGCCGATGTCGTGACCGGCTACAGAAATGTATTCTCAAATCCCAACGCCAAAGTGTGCTTCGGCATTGTTCTGGTTGAAGGCATCACGGTGTTTGGCGTGACACCCTTCTTCGGCGACATGCTGGAGCAAGCTCACACCGGCGGCCCGCGTGAGGCCGGCTTTATCATTGCGGGCATCGGCATTGGCGGATTGGCGTTTTCACTATCGATCAGCCTGATCATGCGCTTTTTCGCCCGCAAGACGATGATCATCGCCAGCGGTGTGATTGCCGCAGCCGGGCTGCTCGCCATCGCCATGGATCTCAATTGGACGCGGGATATTGTCTACTTCTCGTTCACTGGCTTTGGCTTTTTCATGCTGCACAATTCCATGCAGACCGAGGTGTCCGAGCTCGCGCCGCAATCGCGCGGGACCGCGTTCTCGATGAATGCGTTCTTCTTCTTCACGGGTCAGGCGATTGGGCCGGTCATCTTTGGGCCCATGCATCTTGTGATCGGTGCCAGCCTCACGCTTGTGATCATGGCGCTCTTGCTCGCGGTCTCCGCGCTGCTGGGCGGCCTCTTCATGCGGCGACGGCTCATCTCAGGTCTGCAGGGCTTTTAACCCAGCCATGGTGCGACGGCGCTTGTCTGCCTCAACGCCGCTGACATAATGTCGTCGTTTGGTGCGGTCGACGACAAAGAGGAACTGCCATGATTGATCTGTATTATTGGCCAACACCCAACGGCCACAAGATCACGATCTTTCTGGAGGAGACCGGCACCCCCTACAAATTGCACCCGATCAATATCGGCAAGGGCGAACAGTTCAATCCGGCATTTCTCGCCATCGCGCCCAACAACCGCATGCCAGCGATTGTCGATCACGCGCCTGTTGGCGGCGGTGCGCCCATCTCCATTTTCGAGTCCGGCGCGATCCTGCTGTATCTCGCCGAAAAGACGGGCAAGCTTTTGTCGACCGATCTGCGCGGGCGTGTCGCGACCTTGGAATGGCTGTTCTGGCAAATGGGCGGATTGGGTCCGATGGCCGGGCAGAACCATCATTTTGGCACCTATGCGCCAGAAAAAATCCCATATGCGATTGAGCGCTACGTGAAGGAAACCAACCGCCTCTATGGCGTCCTGGATCGTCGCCTCGCGACGGTGCCCTATTTGGCTGGCGATTATTCCATCGCCGACATTGCCTGCTATCCGTGGATCGTTCCGCACGAACGACAGGGCCAGAAGCTGGAAGATTTTCCGAACGTCAAACGCTGGTACGAGTCCATTGCTTTACGCGCGGCTGTGAAAGCCGCCTATGCCAAAGGCGAAGGCATGCGTAATCCCACCTACTCGGATGAAGAAAAGAAAGTGCTATTCGGGCAGACGGCCGCGAACCTCAAAACCTGAACCGGTCAGGAGAGCGCAGGCGCGCCTTTGGATTGCGCCTCGATCAATGCGACCAGTTCAGATGCGCTCACAGCCCGCGAGTAGAGATATCCCTGCAGATAATGGCAGCCAATATCCCGCAAGAACACCTGCTGTGCGCGGGTCTGCACGCCTTCTGCTGTTACTTCGAGACCCAGCGCGTGTGC
>CAIZGQ010000746.1 GCA_903932565.1 uncultured Hyphomicrobiales bacterium | reverse complement strand
GGCGCAATTCGTTGGCCACCTGCGCGAGGCTGCTCTCGGGCAAGCGTCGCAGGTCAGCTGGGTCGCGCAGCTGGTCGAGCAATGGCGTGGCGGGACGGGTCATGGCGACGGGCTTGGGCGTTTGAGGACTTGGTCACACGTCGCCAGATGACGAAATGTTGTGTGCCACCGGAATTATGCCGGTCTGCACGGATGTGGGACGCATACACCAGCGCTCCAAGAGCGCCAACCCTGAGCAACATGCCTGCTGCCATAAGCGTCACAGTGAAGCGCCAGTGCAGCGTGCGGACGGCGAGGGGGCCAGATCAACGCCAAGTATCGACCGGCCGGATAGAGCTTGCCTTCGTTTCACCCTCCCCGGACCATATGGGTTTGGACACCGGCGGACCTATGAAGGACGTGCCATGTCGTTACAGCCAAATCACTCTCAGGCCACGCCCGGCGACCACAAGCCGCATTCGCTGGGCTCCATGCTGCACAAGTTCGACCATCGCTGGGGCTGGGTCCTCGCCATCGGGATTGTCTCGGTGGCACTGGGCTTCATGGCGCTTGGTCTTCTGGTGTCGGCGACGATCGTGTCGGTGCTGACCATCGGGTTTTTCATGATCGTCACAGGCGGGTTTGAGATGGCCGTTGGTTTTGCTGCGCGCAGCTGGGGCAAGTCCGCGCTCTGGATCGTCGCCGGGCTGCTTTATGCCGTGGCCGGGGCCGTGACGATGGCTCAGCCGGGACTCGCGGCAACCATTTTCACCCTCATATTGGGTGCGGGATTTCTGGCGACTGGCGTCATTCGTCTTTGGTTGGCCTATGAGATGCCCGCCGGGTCGCGGGCGTTGGCCCTCATCTCCGCCCTGATAACAGCCCTGCTGGGTGTCATGATTGTCAGCGGATGGCCTGGTAACAGTCTGATAATCCTTGGGACTTTGCTTGGCATCGACCTGATTTTCTACGGTGCCCGCTGGATTGGCCTCGGGTTAACCTTACGTCGCCTGAGCAACGCTAGGTGATAAGGCCTTTACCTTCGCGTGCCAAACTGTACGGGAACAACGCTATTTCCCTGAGACGCCGCCTTTCGAAATGTGGCGTCTTTGGTTTATAGGCATGGGCGAACACGCTGGCACACAGGCCATCAAAGGGCTCCGATATGACGAAGTGGGTGTACACATTTGGCGACGGCAAGGCTGAGGGTGCCTCGCACATGCGCAATCTTTTGGGTGGCAAGGGTGCCAATCTGGCCGAAATGTCGAACCTGGGGCTGCCGGTGCCGCCCGGCTTCACGATCACGACCGAGCTGTGCACCTATTACTACGACAACGGCAGCAAATACCCCGACGAGCTGAAGACCCAGGTCGCCGAGGCGCTGGCCCACGTGGGGACGCTCGCCAACCGCACGTTTGGCGACGAGAAAAACCCGCTGCTCGTGTCGGTCCGCTCGGGGGCTCGCGCCTCCATGCCCGGCATGATGGACACGGTCCTCAACCTTGGCCTCAATGACGTGACTGTTCTGGCGCTGGCCGCCAGCTCCGGCGATGAGCGCTTTGCCTACGATTCCTATCGCCGCTTCATCCAGATGTATTCGAATGTCGTGCTCGATGTGGAGCATCACAACTTCGAAGAAATATTGGAAGAATATAAGGATCATCGCAGCTTCATGTCCGATACGGACCTGAGCGCCGACGATTGGCGCGAGATCATCAAGGCCTACAAGGCCAAAGTGCAAGAGGCCCTTGGCCGTCCCTTCCCGCAGGACCCGCATGAGCAGCTCTGGGGTGCCGTCGGCGCGGTCTTTGGCTCGTGGATGAACCAGCGTGCCATCACCTATCGCCGCCTGAATGACATCCCGGCAAGCTGGGGGACCGCCGTCAACGTGCAGGCCATGGTGTTTGGCAACATGGGCGAAACATCGGCCACGGGTGTCGCCTTCACACGCAATCCCTCGACCGGGGCGAACGAGCTGTACGGCGAGTTCCTGATCAACGCACAGGGCGAAGACGTGGTCGCGGGCATTCGCACCCCGCAGAACATCACGGAAGCTGCCCGCAAGGCGGCCCACTCCGACAAGCCGTCGATGGAAACGGCCTTGCCGGAGGTCTTCAAGCAGTTTGTCGAAGTCACACACCTGCTCGAAAACCACTACCGCGACATGCAGGATCTCGAATTCACCGTGGAGCGTGGCAAGCTCTGGAT
>CAIZGQ010000745.1 GCA_903932565.1 uncultured Hyphomicrobiales bacterium | reverse complement strand
TGCTGGGCGGATCGGAGCGCGAGTTCTACGGCGATCAGGCTTGTGCAGCACTTTATGACGACGCGATTGCGCGCATGACAAGCCTTGGCGCGGAAATCGTTACGATTGACTACGCGCCCTTCCGGCAGATCGCAGCGCTTCTCTACGAAGGCCCCTGGGTCGCCGAAAGACTGGCCGCCATCAGGCCTTTCTTTGAATCGAACGCGGACACGATGGATCCTGCTGTGCGCCAGATCATCAAGGGCGCCGCAAAGTTCGACGCCGCAAGTGCCTTTGTTGGGCAATACCAATTGAAGGACCTGATGCGGCTTACCGATGCCGAATGGGCGAAGATGGATGTGCTGCTCGTGCCCAGCGCGCCAACGATCTATAAGGTTGCCGACATGCTGGCCGACCCGATCCGCCTCAACGCAAATCTCGGGCGATATACGAACTTCGCCAATTTCCTCGGCTGTTGCGCGATATCTGTTCCGGCTGGGTTTCGGCCAGACGGCAAACCGTTCGGCGTGACGCTGCTGGCGCAAGGCTTCCACGATGATGCGCTGGGCGCACCGGCAGCCGCGCTCCATGAAGCTGCAGCGTGTGGCACCGGGCGCTTCAAGGAACCTGTGCTGCCATCTGTCATCGAGACGCCTGCGCCAGACACAATCGAGATTGTTGTTGTCGGCGCGCATCTCACCGGGCAGCCGCTGAATCACGAATTGACCAGCGTTGGCGGGCATTTTGTGGAAGCCATGCGCACAACGGCAGAGTATCGCCTGTTTGCACTGGCAAACACATTGCCGCCAAAGCCCGGCCTGATCCGCGAGCCGGGCTTTGCTGGTCCGGGGATTGAGATTGAGGTCTGGTCACTTCCAGCCGCTGCATTCGGGCGCTTTGTTGCAGCGATCCCGGCACCACTTGGCGTCGGCAAGATCAAGCTGACAAACGGGCGCGACGTCAGCGGCTTTCTTTGTGAGAGCAATGCACTCAACGGCGCGCAGGACATCACGTCATTTGGCGGTTGGCGCGCTTATCGGGCGTCGCTGGCAACGTAAAACCTTGGCGCAATACGTCTGGCGACGGAGCTATACATAGGGTCCACAGCCTGACACCAGATTGGCGACTTACCGATTGAACATTGCGAGACATTGACTCGCGATGAGTAAGTTCGTTCTGCGATCTTTTTGATCCGCAAGTTTTTTTAATCTGCAAGTTTTTTGATCTGAAAGTTATCGTTTTAACAAAACTGTTTTTGGGGCTCCCTATGCCACGTTTCAAGGTCGCTCATCTTCGTGAGCAGGGTCAGGATATCGTTGTTATCCTCGTCAATGCTGAATTTGCATTTAAACCGGCAGACGAGCAAAGCAACATCATTTCCAAGCTGCAGCGGCAGTCAACGTCAGCGGGCATGAAGGGTACTGTCGTCCCGGTCTGGCAATCGGGCGACCGCATGTCCTTCGTCGCGCCAAAGCAATGGCATCGCTTTTTTCAAAGCCTGTCGTTTGAAGCGATCCAGAAAAACATCAATCGCGAGATCGCCTGGTAGACAGGCGATCCTTTGGCGAAGCGATCACTCGATGACAAAGCGCGGCGCAGCTTTCAGCTGCCCGCCGGTCTGGAGGCTTGCTTTCAGATTTGCAGCAATCGCAGCAAAAGCTTGCGCGTGAGACGATTGCGGTTCAACGGCAACAATCGGGCGACCGGAATCCGAATTTTCGCGAATGGCCAGCGCCAGCGGAATCTCGCCCAGAAATGGCACTTTCAAGGTTTCAGCCTCGTGGCGCGCGCCGCCATGCGCAAAAATGTCGGAGCGTCCGCCGCAATGCGGGCAGAGAAAGTAGCTCATGTTCTCGACGATCCCGAGAACCGGCACGTTCACCTTCTGGAACATGCTGATGCCACGACGCGCATCAATCAACGCGAGGTCCTGCGGCGTGGAGACAATCACCGCACCCGCCAACTGAACGCCTTGCGCCATGGACAATTGCGCGTCGCCCGTGCCCGGCGGCATGTCGACGATCAGACAATCGAGCTCGCCCCAGGCCACTTCGCGCAGCATCTGGTTGAGGGCTGACATGATCATCGGTCCGCGCCAGATCATGGCCGTCGCTTCCTCCACGAGAAAGCCAATCGACATCAGCTTGATCCCATGCGCCTCGTGCGGGATCATCATCTTGCCCTCGACCTTCGGCTTGCCGCTGAGGCCAAAGAGGCGCGGCACGGACGGACCGTAAATGTCAGCATCCAGCAAGCCAACCTTCCAGCCGCCCTGCGACAGTGCCAGTGCGAGATTGGCGGCAACGGTCGACTTGCCGACGCCGCCCTTGCCCGAGGCAACGGCGATGATCTGCTTCACGCCGGGAATCGTTGTCGACGCACGGGCGGCCGTCGCGCGGGGGCCTGGTGCGGCAGGTGCTGGTGCTGCAGGTGCGGCATGCGCGTGGCCTGCATGCGCGTGGCCTGCGTGATCTTGCGCTGCAGGTGCGGACCCCGCCGGGCGTTCCGATGTCAATGTCACCAACGCGCC
>CAIZGQ010000744.1 GCA_903932565.1 uncultured Hyphomicrobiales bacterium | reverse complement strand
GCCGCTGCTGGAGCTTGAAACGGACAAGGTGACGCTCGAAGTCAATGCGCCGTCCGCCGGTGTGCTGGCCGAAGTCATCGCCAAGGATGGTGAGACTGTTTCGCCAGGTGCCTTGCTCGGCCAGATTACGGAAGGTGGCGCTGCCGCAGCCCCGGCCGCCAAGCCAGCTGCTGCAGCTGCGCCAGCCCCGGCAGCTGCGCCTGCGCCCGCCCCGACGCCCGTTGCTGCTCCGGCGGCGCCCGCTGGCGCAACCGCCATGCCGCCCGCACCCGCTGCGGCGAAGGTCGCGGCTGATGCCGGTGTCGTGGTTGGTGATGTTGCGGGCTCTGGCAAGCGCGGTCAGGTGCTGAAAGGCGACGTGCTTGCCGCCATCGCCAATCCGCCCGCAGCGGCGGCTGCTGCGCCCGCACCGGTTGTGATGCGCGCCCCGGCACCCGCTGATGACGCCTCGCGCGAAGAGCGCGTGAAGATGACAAAGCTGCGCCAGACCATTGCGCGCCGCCTGAAGGATGCGCAGAACACCGCCGCGATGCTCACGACCTTCAACGAGGTCGACATGACCGAGGTCATGGCTTTGCGCGCCAAGTACAAGGACATCTTTGAAAAGAAGCATGGCGCCAAGCTCGGCTTCATGAGCTTCTTTGCCAAGGCCTGCGTGCAGGCGTTGAAAGATGTGCCCGCCGTCAACGGCGAAATCGACGGCACTGATCTCGTCTACAAAAACTATTATCACCTCGGCATCGCGGTGGGCACAGACAAGGGCCTTGTCGTTCCCGTGCTGCGCGATTGTGACAGCCTGTCGCTCGCCGGAATTGAAAAGGGCATTGCCAATCTGGGCAAGCGCGCGCGCGACGGCCAGTTGAAGATCGATGAAATGCAGGGTGGCACGTTCACCATCACCAATGGTGGCATCTATGGATCGCTGATGTCGACGCCGATCCTGAATGCGCCGCAGTCCGGCATCCTGGGAATGCACAAGATTCAGGAGCGGCCCATGGTTGTCGGCGGCAAGATCGAAGTGCGCCCGATGATGTATCTGGCGCTGAGCTACGATCACCGCATCGTTGACGGCAAGGAGGCTGTGACCTTCCTCGTGCGCGTCAAGGAAGCGCTGGAAGATCCCGCCCGCCTCGTTCTCGATCTTTAAAAAACGTCCTTGCCAAGGCCCGTTTTGGACCTTGGCATTTTCCTGAAGGCCGCCAGCCAAGGGCATGGGGCCAGTGGTGGAACCTCCCATGTCCTACGATCTCATTGTCATTGGTACTGGCCCCGGCGGTTACGTCTGCGCCATCCGCGCGGCCCAGCTCGGCCTCAAGGTTGCGGTTGTTGAAAAGCGCAAGACCTATGGCGGCACCTGCCTCAACATCGGCTGCATTCCCTCAAAGGCGCTCTTGTATGCGTCGGAAATGTTTGAGGAAGCCGGTCACGGCTTTGAGGCGCTTGGCATTCAGGTCAGCAAGCCGACCCTCGATCTGAAATCCATGATGAAACACAAGGACGATACGGTGGCGGCCAACGTCAACGGCGTCGCCTTCCTGTTTAAAAAGAACAAGGTCGAAACCTTCACCGGCACCGGTGCCATCACGGCACCCGGCAAGGTCAGCGTGACGGCCGACGACGGCGCGTCGCAGATTTTGGAAACAAAAAACATCGTCATCGCCACGGGCTCGGATGTGGCACCTTTGCCGGGCGTGACGATCGATGAGAAGACGATCGTGTCATCCACCGGTGCCCTGACGCTGGAGTCGGTTCCCACAAACGTCGTGGTCGTCGGTGCTGGCGTGATCGGGCTGGAGCTTGGCTCCGTCTGGGCGCGTTTGGGCTCCAAGGTGACGGTGGTGGAATATCTCGACCGCATCCTGCCCGGCATGGACAATGAAATTGCCAAGCAGTTCCAGCGCATTCTTGAAAAGCAGGGCTTCACGTTCCAGCTGTCGCACAAGGTGACCAAGGTCGAGAGCGGTAACATCACCAAGGTCACGATTGAGCCATCCGCTGGTGGCGAGGCGGCCGTGTTGAACGCCGACGTGGTGCTTGTTGCCATTGGCCGCCGTCCGTTCACGGAGGGCCTTGGGCTTGAGGTCGCCGGCGTGGCGATGGAGCGCGGCCGTGTCGTCATCAATGATCACTTCGCCACCAACGTGCCCGGCATCTATGCGATCGGCGATGTGGTGCGCGGACCGATGCTGGCGCACAAGGCCGAAGATGAAGGCGTGGCAGTGGCCGAGATCATCGCGGGCCAGCACGGCCATGTGAATTACGACGTCATACCGGGCGTTGTTTACACGTCACCCGAGATTGCCGCCGTCGGCAAGACGGAAGAAGAGCTGAAAACGGCGGGCATTGCCTACAAGGTTGGTCGTTTTCCCTTCACGGCCAATGGCCGCGCGCGCGCCATGCGCCATTCAGATGGCTTTGTGAAAGTGCTCGCGGATGCAACGACCGATCGCGTGCTCGGTGTGCACATGATCGGGCACGGCGCGGGTGAGCTGATTTCAGAATGCTGTGTGTTGATGGAGTTTGGCGGATCGGCGGAAGATCTGGCGCGCACCTGTCACGCCCATCCCACCATGTCGGAAGCGGTCAAGGAAGCCGCCATGGGGGTCGATAAGCGCTCGATCCATATGTGAGGGGTGATCCCCTCACCCGGTCGGCATCCGCCGACCACCCTCTCTCCAATGCAAGTCGGGTCTACCCGACTTGCGCATCCTAAATGCCGAACTTCGGCTAGAGCCGGGTTCGGTGGGAGAAGGTGGCACGCGGAGCGTGACGGATGAGCGAAGCCCTCCTCACCCAGCCTTCGTCCTGGGATGCGCCGAGAGATAAGCTGCCATCAGGCGCTGGCTATCCACAGCTGTGTAGATCTGCGTTGTCGACAGGGATGCGTGGCCGAGGAGTTCCTGAATCGCGCGCAAGTCACCGCCACGGCCCAACAGGTGGGTTGCAAAAGAGTGGCGCAGCGCATGAGGCGTTGCCGTATCGGGCAGGCCCAGCGCACCACGCAGACGCTCCACCGCCAGCTGGATGATGCGCGGCGACAATGGCCCGCCACGCGCGCCCACAAACAGCGGCCCCTCCGCAGGCAGTGGATGCGGGCAGAGCGCAATGTAATCCGCGATCGCCTGCTGCACGGGAGCAATGATGGGAACGCTCCGGACTTTATTGCCTTTGCCGAGCACCCGCAGATCATCGCGACCATTGATCGGCGCGTCACGGCGCGTGATCTGCAGCGCTTCGGAAATACGCAGGCCCGCGCCGTAGAGCAGCGCCAGCACCGCCGAGTCGCGCGCCAAAATCCATGGTGCGCGGGCTTCTCCCTCGCGGGCGTCAACCGAGATGACCTCAAGCGCCGAATCGGGACTGAGCGGCTTGGGCAGGCTGCGCGACAATTTGGGCCCGCGCACCGCCGCAAACGCCGAGGCTTTGCCAATCTCCTCGCGTTCCAGATGCCGTGCGAAGGACCGCAGAGCTGCCAGTGCGCGCATCAGCGAGCGGCTTTCAATGCCAGCAGAGCGCCGCGCCGCCATGAACGACCGCAGGTCGGAGGGTTTCAGAGCTGCCAGATCCGCAAGGGTCGCCGCCTCTGCGCGCAGCGTCGCGAGATGCCGCAGAAACTGGGTCAAGTCGCGGCGATAGGCCGACAGGGTGTGGGGCGACAGCCGCCGCTCGACACCCAGCCGCGACAGCCATTGGCTGGCGGCCCGCGCCACATCGGGTGCGGCTTCAAGGCCAAGCGCGTCGTTCGAGAGCGCCTCGTTTGGGAGCACCTCGTTTGGGAGCACCTCGTTTAACATTTGCGACTGCGGTGTTTTAAGAATCGGAGCATCCCGACAGAATGTCCCGATCTGATTGAAGGTGGGTTACCGCTTGGGCGATCTCAGCCTTCTTTCATCACCTGCTCTTTGGCGGTCTTCATGAATTCATCCATGGCGGCGCGCAGCTGATGGTCGCTCTGGTCCACCCCGGCGGCATCGAAATCCTGGCGGATCTTGCGAAATACGTCCTCGTCCCCCGCCTCTTCCAGCTCAGCCTTCAGGACCTCCTGCACATAAATGGCAGCGTCAGCTTCGCTTTTCCCCAGAAGTTTTGCGGCCCATGCGCCCAAGTGTTGGTTGCGCCTTGAGTCGATCCGAAACCGCAGGGCTTCGTCATGCGCATATTTGTTTTCGAAGCTCTCTTCGCGCCTGTCGAAGGTTGTCATCGCCAAAACTCCTTGAATCGTCTCAACATCCGCCCGGTTTCCGGTGCACAGTCCGACTGTGCCAGATTGCGTTTTCGCGGCCTTGTTCCAACGCAAAGTGGTCTGACGCAGCCGCCGCCAGCCTAGATGAGCGACGGACCATGACTTTTGAACGACATCCAACCGCAAATATCGCCAAGACGTGGCTGCGTTGGGTGGTGTTGTGTGCGGTGCATTTGTGCCCACCCCTTCGATAGGCTAGGTTGTAGCGCGGGTTGTCTCCGCTGCTCCAACGGAGTAGGAGGCGGTCTCGCGACCGCGGCCACTCACAGGCGCGTTTCGATCCCGGCGTTCAACGTCAGGATCGGGGCCTCAACAGGAGCCTCGGCACTTCCATGGATATTCTCAAGCCACGGTTGATCCCAATGAACCGCCGTCGTCGCATTTACGAAGGTAAGGCCAAGGTCCTCTATGAGGGTCCGGAGCCTGGCACGCTGATCCAGCATTTCAAGGACGACGCCACAGCCTTCAATGCCAAGAAGCATGAAGTCATCGACGGCAAGGGCGTCCTGAACAACCGGATCTCCGAATATATCTTCCAGCACCTCAATGACATTGGCGTGCCGACCCATTTCATTCGCCGGATCAACATGCGCGAGCAGCTGATCCGTGAAGTGGAAATCATTCCGCTCGAGGTGGTTGTCCGCAACGTTGCGGCCGGCTCGCTTTCGACGCGTCTTGGGATTGAGGAGGGCACACAGCTGCCCCGCTCGATCATCGAGTTCTATTACAAGAACGATGCGCTGAATGACCCGATGGTCTCAGAAGAGCATATCACGGCGTTTGGCTGGGCCAGCCCGCAGGAAAT
>CAIZGQ010000743.1 GCA_903932565.1 uncultured Hyphomicrobiales bacterium | reverse complement strand
CAATCTCCCTGCGCAAGACAATCTTGGTGCTGCGACTGCGCCAGACGCAAAGGCCTCGACGCAGCCAACCGAAGAATAAGGCTTTGCCAGGCTTTTATTTCAAAGGCCAGCGATCCGTTCCCAGCTTGCGGTCGAGCGACCAGGGGCCGGCACCCGCCACCACAATGGCGAAGAAAATCACGACCATGATCCAGGGAAACTCGGCCCCGCCGCCGGGAGACCCGTAGCTCCAGCCCTTGGGGATGGCGACGAAAACAGTGATGACGGTCCACTGAACGACCATGGCGAGTGCGGCAATCCGCGTGCCAAGGCCAAGAATGAGCAGCGTGCCAAAGATGAGCTCCAGGACGCCGAGCCCATAGGCGACCATCAGGGGCTCGGGAAAGCCCAGCGGCCCAAGAACACCGGCTGCGAGTTTGGGCGCGAATCCCAAAAAGAGCTTGGGAATGGCGTGCGGAATGGGAATGATACCGGCCGCAACGCGCACGATTGTCCATGCGAGTGTTGAGGCGGCAGCAGTCTCTACAAAGCGGCCAGGGGCAGCAATGTTCGGACGAAAATCCGAATCGGATTCCGAGTAGATGGCCACGCGCGTTTCTCCTCCATGCCGGTGTCTCTGATGTGCACCGTGCAGCGTCAGTTTTGCGGCGCATGAGCCCAACATGCAAGTGGGCTTTGAACGCGAGCCTTGCCGACGAGCAAAAAAGCCACCCGGGTTTGCCGGGTGGCTTTCATGGAACGCGATATCAGGCGATCAAATGTCTAGGGATGCGCTTCATTTTTCGGCGCACGATTGCCACCGGCAAGGGCATCTTTCTCGCACATGTAGGCCCCGCTTTTGGTGTTGCCGTAGTTGCGGTTCTTCTTGAAGTGATAGATGTGCGAATTGGTGTTCGCCCAAACGACCGTGTCTGCCGGGCAGCGGGCCATGGCTTGCGCTTCGGTCGCATATTCATTCGCGCCCGTGGCTGTTGTGCTTGCGGGGGCGGGTGCGGCAGCGCGGGGCGCTGGGGCCGCCGGAGTTGGAGCCACCGGGCTTGGCGCGACAGGCGCGGGAGCGGCCGCTGTCGGCTTTGGCGCCACAGGTTTCGGAGCAGCGGGTGCCGCTGTTGGTGCCGGGGCGGGGGCGGGAGCAGGTGCCGCTGCGGCAGGCGCTGGCGCAACCGGCGAATTGCCGACTTTGCACTGGTCCACAAAGGCCTTCAACGTGATGCCCGCTGCCTGATTGGCAGCCTTGTTGGCGCGCCACTCATCCGTGCAGGCCTTGGCTGTTTTTGTTCCGGTCGCGGCCGTCGCAGCGGCTGCTGGCGCGGCAGCTGCTGGCTTTGGCGCAGATGTCGCCGCAGAGGCAGGGGCAGGCGCAGCGGCTGGGGCCGGAGCTGCCACAGGCGAAGCGCCGACTTTGCACTGATCCACAAAGTCCTTGAGTTTGATTCCCGCTGCCTGGTTCGCATCCTTGTTGGCGCGCCATTCCTCAGTGCAGGCCTTTGCCGTCTTTTCCAGCGCGAGACCGGGCGCAGCAAAGCCGAGGCAGCCAAGGCCAAGGACGGCACCTGCCATTATAAGGGTACGAAGTTTTGCCATGCGCGGCGCTCCAAAGATCGTCAAGCAGCGTCCCGGACGCGCTTTCACGCCCCGACTTTATCTGACTCCGATATTTAGACAATCGAATGCGGAGAAGACTTTAGGCGGCAGGCGCGTGCAACGTTGGCTTTGTAATGACTGCTGCGGGTCCGGGGGCAGAGCACGTTGGATCGTCGCCCGGGAATTTGCCGATGTCGGTGTGCCAGCTTTGTCCACAGCTAAGGCATGCGGGAAATCGAACCCGGTGACGCACCAAAGGTCCAGTGTGGCGCCCGTCCACGGCCCCAAAGCTGCCTTCAGCAGCGCGGAGTGCGGCCCTGGCGAGCTGTAAAGTGCGTCAGGGAGGGGCGCTAATGCTGCCTGCCGTTACGTTTTCAAGAAATCTGAAACAAGAACAAAAATAGAACTTGAAGATTAGAACAAATGCGGTACGCTTTGGTCATCGAATTGCTCGATCCCGCCGTTGCACACGTCACGGTGCCCATGCCAGTAAGGAGCCTCCAATGAGCCAAGCGAATCTTCGCCTTGTGGAAGGATCATCCGTGGACAAGACCAAGGCGTTGGACGCCGCCCTGTCTCAGATTGAACGTGCCTTCGGCAAGGGTTCGATCATGCGCCTTGGCAAGAACCAGAAGGCCGTCGAGATCGAGACGGTGCCGACCGGGTCGCTTGGGCTCGATATCGCGCTGGGTGTTGGGGGCTTGCCGCGCGGCCGCATCATTGAAATCTACGGCCCGGAATCATCTGGCAAGACGACGTTGACATTGCATGTGATTGCCGAGGCGCAAAAGCGCGGGGGCGTTTGTGCGTTCGTCGATGCCGAACATGCACTTGATCCGGTTTATGCCCGCAAACTCGGCGTGAATTTGGAAGATCTTCTGATTTCGCAGCCCGATACCGGCGAGCAAGCTCTGGAGATCACCGACACGCTGGTGCGCTCGGGCGCCATTGATGTTCTCGTGATCGACTCGGTTGCCGCACTGACGCCGCGGGCGGAAATCGAAGGCGAAATGGGGGATGTGCAGCCGGGTCTGCAGGCGCGCTTGATGAGCCAGGCGCTTCGCAAACTCACCGCGTCGATTTCGCGCTCGAACACCATGGTCATCTTCATCAACCAGATCCGCATGAAGATTGGCGTGATGTATGGGTCGCCGGAGACAACGACCGGTGGTAATGCGCTGAAATTCTACGCCTCGGTCCGTCTTGATATTCGCCGCATCGGCGCGATCAAGGATCGTGAAGAGGTCATCGGCAACCAGACTCGCGTCAAGGTTGTGAAGAACAAGGTTGCGCCGCCCTTCAAGCAGGTCGAATTCGACATCATGTATGGCGAAGGTGTCTCCAAGGTCGGCGAGTTGGTTGATCTTGGCGTCAAGGCTGGTGTGGTGGACAAGTCTGGTGCCTGGTTCTCGCATGACTCGGTTCGCCTCGGGCAGGGGCGCGAGAATGCCAAGCTGTTCCTGAAGGCGAACCCGGATGTGGCAGCCCGGATTGAGCAGTCGATCCGCGAAAACGCCGGTCTTCTGGCAGACCGTATCCTCGACAATATCGATCCGTCCGACGCGGACACCAGCGAGGCCGAGCCCGAGTAATCGCGCCGATAGAGGACCACTGGCCGCGTTGGTGCGGGTCCCATGTTGAACGTTATTCGGTCTCGCGCGGTCTGGTCGTGGTCGAAACAATATTCCAAGTCTCCTGTTTGCGCCGGTGAAGCGGGGCTGAGGTCTGTTGAGGCCCGGCACGCCCCAGTCCCCGGCGCATTCCAGCCTTAGCGGGCCCGGATTTGAGGGGCGGCATTGCCGCTGCTGTCCTTCATGATGTGCTAGTGCGGGCTGGTCCCCTCCGCAATCGGCATATCCGGGCCCGCTTCTTGCCTTTTCGTCCTGGCACTTGAGCCGACAGCCTCTACGGCCATCCCTCGACAGTGTGGGCTGGCGTCGTTAGAAAGCGTGGGTACCTCAAGGGGGATGTTGCGGACGCAAGTCTATTTTGCTTGCCACATATCACGCGCAGATCCCCTTGATCGACGGTCGCATGGTCCCGATGGCCCTGCGGTCTCCGGCGACCAGAACCAGGATCATGAGTTGTTGAAATGAGCGGCGTCAACGAAATCCGGTCGACCTTCCTGAACTTCTTCCGGCAAAACGGCCACGAGATCGTGCCCTCGTCACCCCTGGTGCCGCGCAATGATCCGACCCTCATGTTTACCAATGCGGGGATGGTGCAATTCAAGAATGTTTTTACGGGCGTTGAGAAGCGATCCATTCCGCGCGCCACGTCAGCTCAAAAATGTGTGCGCGCTGGCGGCAAGCACAATGATCTCGACAACGTCGGTTACACCGCGCGCCATCACACATTTTTCGAGATGCTCGGCAATTTCTCGTTTGGGGATTATTTCAAGCCCCAGGCCATCCAACTGGCGTGGACGCTGATCACGAAGGAATTCGGGCTGTCGAAAGATCGGCTTCTCGTCACGGTCTACCACAACGATGACGAGGCTTTCGATCTCTGGCGCAAGATTGCAGGGTTTTCGGAAGATCGAATCATCCGCATCCCGACATCCGACAATTTCTGGGCCATGGGCGATACGGGCCCGTGTGGACCGTGCTCCGAGATTTTTTACGACCAGGGCGAGACCGTCAAAGGCGGCCCCCCTGGCAGCCCGGATGAAGACGGCGACAGGTTTCTGGAATTCTGGAACCTCGTGTTCATGCAATATGAGCAGGTCGCGAAAGATGAACGCGTCGCCCTGCCGCGTCCCTCGATTGACACCGGCATGGGCCTTGAGCGCATGGCGGCGATCCTGCAGGGGGTCACGTCGAACTACGAAACAGACCTGATGCAGGCCCTGATCCGCGCGATTGCCGAGGCAACGGGCGTTGATCAGCGCGGTCCCATGGCCGCCAGCCACCGGGTCATCGCCGACCATCTGCGCGCCTCGTCGTTCCTGGTGGCCGATGGTGTCCTGCCCTCGAATGAGGGCCGCGGCTACGTGCTGCGTCGAATCATGCGGCGTGCCATGCGCCATGCGCAATTGCTCGGCGCAAAAGATCCGCTGATGTGGCGGCTGGTGCCAGCGCTCGTGCGCCAAATGGGGCAGGCGTACCCTGAATTGGTGCGGGCGCAGACCATGATTGAAGAAACACTGCGCACGGAAGAAACGCGGTTTCGCACGACCCTCGCGCGTGGTCTCGGCATTCTGGACGACGAGACACGCAGCCTTTCGAGCGGCGGGCAATTGTCCGGGGAGGCCGCGTTCAAACTCTACGACACCTACGGTTTTCCGCTTGATCTGACGCAGGATGCGCTGCGCCCCCGTGGCATTGCGGTCGATCTCGATGGGTTCAACAGTGCCATGGCGCGCCAGAAGGCCGAAGCGCGCAAGGCCTGGTCAGGCTCCGGCGAAGCGGCGACTGAAACCGTTTGGTTCGGCGTCAAGGAGAAGGCCGGGGCGACGGAGTTTCTGGGCTACGACACCGAGCGGGCTGAAGGCATTGTCGCGGCCCTGGTGCGCGAGGGAGCCGAAGTCGCTGAGATCAAAGCGGGTGAAACCGGCCTTGTCGTTCTGAACCAGACGCCGTTCTATGCGGAATCTGGCGGACAGGTCGGCGATAGCGGCGAAATGGCGGGCGCGGGCTTGCGCGTGCGCGTCACCAACACCCAAAAGAAGCTGGGTGATCTGTTTGTGCACGTGGTGAGCGTCGAGGAAGGTGTGCTTGAGCTCGGCGCGCCGCTGGAACTTGTTGTCGATAACGCCCGACGGGGCGCTATTCGCGCCAACCATTCGGCCACGCATCTGTTGCATGAGGCTTTGCGCCAGGTGCTGGGCGATCACGTCGCGCAAAAAGGCTCGATGGTTGCTGACGATCGGTTGCGGTTTGACTTTGTCCATCAAAAGCCGATCAGCGATGCGGAACTCGCCACCGTGGAAGACATTGCCAATCGGATCATTTTGCAAAATGAGCCCGTGGAAACGCGCCTGATGGGCGTTGATGAAGCGATGGAATCGGGTGCGCGCGCTTTGTTTGGCGAGAAATACGGCGATGAAGTCCGCGTCGTCACCATGGGGACCAATGCTTGGGGACCACAGGCTGGCGGCAGCAACGTGTCAAAAGCGTTTTCGGTTGAGCTTTGCGGCGGCACCCATGTGTCGCGCACCGGCGACATCGGCCTTGTCACCATTGTTGCAGAAAGTGCCGTGGCAGCAGGGGTTCGTCGCATCGAGGCAAAGACCGCTGATGGCGCGCGGCATCATCTCAATGCGGAAGCGCGCCGCCTGCGCGAAGCAGCCGGGCTGCTCAAGTCCTCCGTGGATGACGTGCCGACGCGCCTTGCTGGCATTATCGAGGACCGCAAAAAGCTGGACCGCGAATTGTCCGATGCCAAGCGCAAACTCGCCATGGGCGGTGGCGGCAAGGGCGCTGGTGATGAGCCTGTGCGCGAGGTCGCCGGCACGAAGTTTTATGCGCGGGCCATTTCGGGCGTCGAGATGAAGGACCTGAAGTCGCTGGCGGACGAAGCCAAAGCGTCGATCGGATCTGGTGTGGTCGCCATCATTGGCGTGGCGGAGGACGGCAAGGCGGGCGTCGTCGTCGCTGTCACGGGCGATATGACAGCCCGCTTCAATGCGGTTGACCTCGT
>CAIZGQ010000742.1 GCA_903932565.1 uncultured Hyphomicrobiales bacterium | reverse complement strand
CGCTCGGCAATCTGCTTGCCCTGCCCGGGCTTCACACCATCGTCCTCGACCAACACTTCCACCGGAACGCCGCCGAGCTTGCCACCCTGCATCTCGATGGCGAGCTTAAAGCCATCTCGGATGTCCTGCCCGAGATAACCACCAGGCCCCGACAGCGAGGTGATCATGCCGATCTTTACAGGTGCCTGTGCCAGTACGCCCGTCGCGGCAAGTGTCCCCGAGAGCAGCGCGAATGCCGACACCAACGAATGCAATTTCATTTCAAAGTCCCCCTGCCCGCCGCCCGCGCGGCGCGCCTTCTATAGCAAACCATGAATGTGAGGCCAGGCGCGTCTGCAATCGGCTCGTGACTTGACCTGGCACAACCCAAGCAATCCCCATACCGCGCAACGCGCGTCAAAGGCAGACCCAGCCCTCGGGGGGCTTTTTGCCGGGGTGCAGCGTTCCGCAATGGGGGCACGTGCGCGCCGCCTCGTTCTCGAAAAATGCGGTGTACAGAGGCGGCAGGTCATCGACGATGCTTTTCAGCTCAACTTCGACGCGGTGGACCAGATTTTCGCAGGCAAAGCAGTACCATTCAAAGCCATCGAGCTGTCCAGCAGCGCGCTTGGGCTCCACCACAAGGCCAACTGACCCAATTTGCGGGCGCTGCGGCGAATGGCGTACGTGGGGCGGCAACAGGAAGATCTCGCCCTGCCGGATCGGCACGTCATAGTGCGCGCCGTTATCCACGACCTTCAGCATCATGTCGCCGCGCAGCTGGTAGAAAAATTCTTCCACCGGGTCGTCGTGGAAATCCGTGCGCTGGTTTGGGCCCCCCACAACTGTGACCATCAAATCCGCATCGGTCCAGATTTGCTGGTTGCCAACAGGCGGCTGCAGCAGATGCTGGTGTTCATCAATCCATTTTGTGAAGTTGAAGGCCTGCAGGCGTCCAGTCTTTGCCATCTCGCGAGTCCTCAAATTGTTGCCCGGCAGACCTGCGCGGTAGGCTTATTCCGCCGCGCGACGCGACGCCTGCGCCACCTTCAGGCCGCAGGCTTCAAACGCTGCACGTGTCGCGGACTTTTCCGCCTCGGTCAGTTCGAGCAGAGGCTGGCGCACCCGCCCGCCAACCTGGCCAAGCAGTTCCTGCCAGTATTTCTGGTGCGAGTGGGGCTTCTCCAGCGGGCGTGTCTGGCGCAGGGCCTTGCGCACGGGCTCAAGGCTATCACGCACGGCGCGCGCCTTTGCAGCCTCACCCCTGAACGCGAGATCCGTGTAGTCGCGCATGCGGCGGTCGATGGCTGATTGCAGCAAATAGGGCGGCGACGAGCACAGATAGAGCCGCCAGTTCAGCTCGAGAATGTTGTCGAGCCATTCTTCTTCCGACGCCGTGCTAACGATGATGCGATCGGACGCGAGCCGCGTCAGCTCCGCATACATTGGGCGCGGCACGCTGTATTTGATGGCAACCACATTTTCGATATCCGCAAGCTTGTTGCAGATCTGCGGCGATAGCAAATAGCCGCTGTCGGGATGGCTCCACAGCGCGATGCCAATATCAACTTTGGAGGCAATCGTGCGGTAGTAATTCAGGATTGTTTCATCCTGCTCCTTGAAGAAATGCAGGATCGGCGCATGCACGACAATGTAATCCGCGCCACACGCCTGCGCATGCTTTGCAAGGTCGATCACCACATCCATGTTCTGATCCGAGCAGGACATGATGGTTTGGGCGTGCCCCTCGCAGGCAGAGACCGCCATGTCGAAGGTGCGCTTGCGCTCTTCCACAGACATGGAGAAAAACTCTCCCTGCTTACCCGCGATGAAGAGCCCGTCGATCCCAAGGTCCCGTGTCCAATGCGCAATATTGCTGCGCAGGCCCTCCTCATCGATCGACATGTCAGCCTGAAAGGGCGTCAACGCTGCAGCCCAGATGCCTTTGAGATTGGCACGCGCATAGGCCTTGGCGTTTTTCTTCTCGTATTTCATAGCGATGTCGCTCCGCAGCGGCGCTACCTTGACGCGAGCACCGGATCATCGGTGGATATTACGTTTGCAAGCGCGAGTGTCCAGCCGGATCATCTCGCGCAGGCTCGGAATTGATCTAACGCAAACAGCGGCCGCCATGGTCTCCCATCTGGCGGCCGCGTTCCAAATTTGAACCGACTGTGGTGCTTATTTCAACACAACCGGTGCCGCAGCCACATTGATGCGCGTGTCGGG
>CAIZGQ010000741.1 GCA_903932565.1 uncultured Hyphomicrobiales bacterium | reverse complement strand
TCAAGCGGGCGACCAGTTCTGCATGCTGATCGAGAACAACGGTCCCGGCGGCTATTACGGCGAGATCGGCCGCACCTGGGTGCTGGGCAAGGCCTCGCAGGAAATGAAGGACGAATTCGCCTTCGTGCTCGAAGCGCAGCGCTTTACGCTCGACATGATGACGCCCGGCGCCGATCCTGCTGAAATTCATGCGCGCTATAATGCCTTCATGCGCGAGCACAAACGCCCGGAAGAGCATCGCCTTTACGCCCACGGCCAGGGTTACGACATGGTGGAGCGCCCGATCATCCGGCAGGACGAGACCATGAAGCTCGGGCCGAACATGCTGTTTGCCGTGCACCCGACTTACGTCACCAAGACCACCTACAGCTGGGTTTGCGACAATTGGTTGATCAATGCGCAGGGCAAGATCGAAGCCTTGCACAAGTTCCCGCAGGTCATCACGGAACTTTGAGCGACCGCGGACCGTGTGAGATTTGTTTCGACTTCCCCCGGCAAGGTCGCGGGCGTAGAAGCGAGACGTAAATCTTTCGTCAAAAGCGCGACCTTGAACCGCGCCGCCGGAATCGCAATGGCCAATAGTCTCTCCGCCCACGCGCCCGCAGAGCGCAGCCAAACCACCTTTGCCGTTTTGCTGGCGCTGAGCTTTTGCCACCTGCTCAACGACATGATGCAGTCGCTGATCCCGGCGATCTATCCGATGCTGAAGTCAGATTTCGGGCTGGATTTCGGACAGATCGGCATTCTGACGCTGGCTTTTCAAGCCACAGCTTCATTGTTTCAGCCCGTCGTCGGAATCTACACCGACAGATACCGAAGCCCCTATTCACTCGCAATCGGCATGGGCTTTACCTTCGCGGGCTTGATCTACCTTTCACGCGCCAGCCATTTCTATGAATTGCTGGCTGGGGCCTGCGTCGTGGGCTTGGGTTCGGCCATCTTTCATCCTGATTCATCGCGCATGGCGCGACTGGCCTCCGGTGGACGCTACGGCCTTGCGCAATCTGTTTTCCAGGTTGGCGGCAATGCCGGCACGGCGCTTGGGCCTTTGCTCGCCGCTTTCGTCGTTTTGCAAAATGGCCAGCGCAGCATCATCTGGTTTTCCGGTGCTGCTCTTCTGGCGATGGTCATCCTGTGGCAAGTCGGAAAATGGGCCATCGCCACATGGGCGCGCAATGCTGCCATGGCAGGAACATCAAGGCGGCTTGTGTCAGGCGCGATGCCCAACCTTTCACGCGCCCGCACCATCACGACAATCGTTGTGCTGATGGTCCTGATGTTTTCAAAATTCGTCTACACGTCGAGTTTTGCGAGCTATTACACATTCTATCTGATCGAGCGCTTTCATCTGAGCGTGCAGGATGCACAACTGCATCTCTTCGTGTTTCTTGTTGCAGTGGCGGTCGGCACAATCCTCGGCGGACCGATTGGCGATCGTGTCGGGCGCAAATATGTGATCTGGGGATCAATCCTTGGGGTTCTTCCCTTCACGCTCGCGTTGCCCTACGCGAACCTGTTGTGGACCGGCGTATTGTCCGTGTTTATCGGCCTGATCTTGTCGGCGGCCTTTGCCGCGATCATTGTCTTCGCGCAGGAGTTGATGCCCCACAAGATCGGCCTGATGTCAGGGCTCTTCTTCGGCTTTGCGTTCGGTGTTGCCGGTGTCGGCGCGGCCGTCATGGGGTACGTGGCAGACTGGAAGGGAATTGAATTCGTCTTTTCCCTGACGTCCTATTTTCCAGCCTTCGGCATTCTGGCGATCTTTCTCCCCGACCTGAAGTCCGTACGGCCTCAGCGACGTATGGCGGAAAGCACTACGAAATAAGGTCGAATTCCCTACAACAAAAAAGCCGGATGGTTTCCCATCCGGCTTTTTTTGTTTCAATCCATCCTGCAATCAAGCATGCGCCTTGCGGTGTGGATCAATGATCGCTTCCAACTTGCCGAGCGTGTCCATGCAGGGGATGAGCTGTTCCAACGCGCCAATCGGCTGACGCTTCTCGCGGATCGCCGCGATGAATTCGCGGTCTTCCAGCTCGATTCCATCAAACGACACCGCCACCTGCGACAGATCAATCTGGTTCTTCTTGCCGTCGAAGAGATCGTCGTAATAAGCGTTGTACGTGCCGTTATCGCAGATGTAACGGAAGAATGAACCAATCGGCCCGTCATTGTTGAACGAGAGCGACAGCGTGCAGATCGCGCCTGACGGAACCTTCAGCACAATGCCCATATCCATCGCGATTCCCAGCGTGGGATGAATCGGGCCCTGCACGGCATAACAATCTGAGACGACTTCGCCCGTCTGATACATGAACAGATCGACTGTGTG